>CAZKOI010000026.1:0-21124 GCA_964554315.1 uncultured Enterobacterales bacterium
GGCGTCGAGGACCGCCTCGACGAGGACTCCGACGGCGACGGCATCCCTGACGCGGAGGAGTCGACCGACGACGAAGACGGCGACGGCATCCCCGGCTATGCCGACGAGGATGAAGTGCCCTCCCTCGACACCGGCTGGGGCGACACCGGCTGGGCGGATGCCGACGCCGATGCCGACGCCGATGCCGATGCCGATGCTGACGCCGATGCCGACGCCGACGCCGACGCCGATGCCGACGCCGACGCCGATGCCGACGCTGACGCCGACGCCGACGCGGACGCGGACGGCAGCGATGAGAACTGGGAGGGCCGCTTCCCGGGCGAGTGCGAGGACGGCGCGGACAACGACGGCGATCGCCTGTACGACTGCGACGATCCCGACTGCGAAGGCGCGCCTGTCTGCCAAGGCGGCGTCGATGAGTCGGGCGACACTGAGAGCGGTGACAAGGGCGGCTGCAGCCAAGCCGGTCAGACACCCCAGTGGCTGTGGACGCTCGCGCTAATCGGCCTCGCCTGGCGCCGACGCGAGCGGGCCGCCTAGAGGTTCAGCGGGTGCGGGACAGTGGTGAGGGTCATCTCTGTCTCCACCCGCTCACCGTTCACATCGTCGACGGACACCCCGAAGGTCACCTCCTCGCCGTCCAGCTCGTCATCGGCCAGAATGTTCATGATGATGAACCGCCCGACCATCTGGTGGCTGTAGGCGCCGTCTTCCTCGGGCGTCGGGTCGAGCCCCTGGATGAACCGAGAGCCGGGAGAGAGATTCTCCCCATTGTGGACCACCCAGAACTGCGTCGTCGGGTTGTTGGGATCGGTCAGATCATTCGCCGTGCCCGCCTCGAGGCCCTTCACCCTGACGCTTCCGAGCAGATGGAAGCCCCCTTGAGGCCCCTGGATGACATCGATCTCCTGGCCGGGCTCGAGAGGCTCCCAGTCCCACTCACCCGTGCCCATTTCGATCACCGGCGGGGGCGGGGGCGCCTCTACCGGCTCCGGGTCTGCCGCACACCCCGCCAGCAGCGTCAGTAGCAGAGGCATTCGCAGTCATCGTCGCGACGCAAGCAGCTCTCGCCGGAGCGCGACTCTATGAGCTCCGTCCAGTCACCGCCCGACAGCGGGTATCGCCAGGTGTCGTCGAGGTGATCGGAGCACTCCGCGTGCATGCCGCCAAAGACCCAGAGGCTGTCATGCATCAGCGTGAACATGCCGCGATGACGACGCTCAGGGGCGGAGAGGTCTTGGTCCACGTAGTTCTCAGGGACGTCGGAGGGGTTTCCCGCACAGCCCAAGGCCTCGCCCGTGAACTCGTCCGCGCCGCGGACCATGCTCCACTCGCCCGAGTCGGGGTCCATCTCCCAGAGGTCGTTGCCATCGCCGATGTCGGTGTGACCGCCAAACATCAAGTACCGATCACGCTCGGCGTCGTAGGTGAGGTGGGGGTGCATCCGCGCGGAGGGCGCGCCAGAGCCGTCGTTAAGCTCTCTCCACTCGAGGGTGTCAATGTTGAGCGCATAGGTCTCGTCATAGGAGCCGCTCCAGTAGTCGCCCACCTGACCGGCCGCGATGACCAGCTGCCGGCGCTGAGGGTCCCAGAGCTCGCCCAGGAAGGTTCGCGTCGGCGGAGCATCTCCCGACATGGTGAGCTCCGTCCACTCGCCGTCCTTGAGCCGCCAGAGGTCTTCCGTGACCTCGATGACCATGGCGCTGGCGTTGACCATGCCCCCGTAGACATACAGGGCTTGCTCGGTGTCATCCCAGAAGACGGAGGGGTAGGTGCGCGGTGACGGACCTCCTGGCACATCGAGCTCAGACCAGGTGCGTGAGGCAAAGTCGAAGGCCCAGAGCTCGTCGAACAGGGTGAAGTCGCCGCTGCCGCCGTCGACGCGGTACCGACCGCCGAAGAGGAGCGCACGCTGGCCGGTGGGGTCGTAGGCTGCGCCGTAGCGAGAGCGGGCGCTGGGCATCGGGATGTCGAGCTCAGTCCAGCCGGTCCCCGGCTCGAAGACCCAGGTCTCCTCGATGAAGGTCGATGTCGGACGCTGGTCCACGACCGGGCCATCGTTACCGCCAAACACCAGGATGGTGTTGGTCTCAGGGTCACCCACGCCGTACACCTCGGAGCGCGGGGTTGGGCGAGCAGAGGTCGTGACGCCATCCAGCGCCTCATTGCTCCAGCCGCTGTCGGTCCCGAGGTCGAGCTCCGGGACGTCTGTCTTCGATTCGCAGCCCGCAATGAGAGCCGCCGCTAGCCACAGGCGCATGGTCTTCTCCTTAGAAGCCTTGCCCTATAACCCAACCGACCCTCGCGCGTTTCCTCAACCACCGGCGGATGTTAGACGCGAACATGTCGACTCCCTACTGGCTTGAACATCTCAGCCCTTCCTGCCCTTCGCTCGCCACCACCGTTGAGGCGGATGTCGTCGTGATCGGCGGCGGCCTCTGCGGCACCTCAGCGGCCTACCATCTGGCAGAGGCTGGCGTGGACGTGGTGCTGGTGGAGGCCCGCTCGCTCTCCGAGTCGGCCTCGGGCCGAAACGCAGGCTTTCTGCTGCAGGGCACCGCGGAGCGATACAACCGCGCGGTGGAGCTCATGGGCCGCGACCGCGCCCGGCGGATTCACCAGTGGAGCATCGAGAACCACGTCCGCATGGCGGAGGTGATCCATCGCGAGCAGATCGACTGCGCATACCAGCGCCGAGGCAGCCTTCAGCTGGCCGGCTCTGCCCTCGAGGAGCAAGAGCTTGTCGAATCCGCGGAGCTCTTGGTCGCGGACGGCTTCGAGGCGACCCTGCTGAGTGCAGCGGACTTGCCGGCTTCTCTCCAAACTGCAGGCTTTACGATGGGCGTGCACCTTCCTGCCGACGGCGAGCTGCACCCCGCTCGCTTTGTTCGGGGTGTGGGCCAGGCGGCTCAAGCGCACGGTGCTCGCTTCTATGAGCGCAGTCGGGTCACGCGACTCGACGCCGCCAGCACCGGCGAGGTTCGCCTGACGACCGACGGCGGGGAGGTCCATGCGGCCATGGCCATCGTTGCAACCAACGCCCGAGCCGGCGACCTCCTGCCGTACTTTGCGGACAAGGTCGACCCCGTGCGCGGCCAGATGCTCGCGACCGCCCCGTGTCCGCCCCTGTTCGACTGCCCCATCTACGCCAACCATGGCTACGACTACTGGCGACAGGACGAGCACAACCGTGTGGTTCTTGGTGGGTGGCGCAACCTCGACCCCGAGGGAGAGGTCGGCCACGAGGAGACCGTTCGAGAAGACATTCAAGCGAAGATGGTGGCCTTCCTCGCCTCGATGGGAGTGAACGCCCCCGTGACCCACCGCTGGGCAGGCATCATGGGCTTCTCGAGGGACGGCCTGCCGATGGTGGGCCCCGTTCCCGGTAGCCCTGGCGCACTCGCGGGTGTGGGGTTCACCGGCCACGGCTTCGGCTTTGCCTTTCTGGCGGGGAAGGCGCTGGCCGCCCAGGTTCTGGAGGGCGAGCATGGATTCTGCACCGACTTTGATCCCCGTCGCTTCAGCTAGCCGCAGCCCCTGCGCCGAAAAATCCCCGCCACCAGAGACGGCGCCATCCTCAACCCGTTAGCTACCGCATCTGGGGAGGCCGAGTATGGAAAACTGGGATGCGACGGAGACCGCAGCGCGCATCGTCGCGGGCGAGGTAACCGCGGGCGAGGTGGTTGAAGCAGCGATTCAACGAGCGGAGGCATGGAACCCAAAGCTCAACGCCCTCACCCACTTTGATCCGGACCGTGCTCGACGACAGGCTCAACAGCCCGTGACCGGTGCGTTCGGCGGGGTACCCACCTTTGTCAAAGATCTTGAGGACCTCGAGGGAGTCCCGACCGGCTGCGGCACCGCCGCGTTTCAGCCGGGTCCCGCTCGCAAGAACGCCGACACCGTTGCACAGTTTCTGGATACCGGGCTCATCGCCCTCGGCAAGACCACGACCTCTGAATTCGGACTCACCGGCACCGTCGAGCCCGTCGGAGGCTCGCCCACGGCCAACCCGATCAACCTCGCGCACTCGGCCGGCGGGTCGTCAGGCGGGGCCGGCGCGATGGTGGCTGCAGGCGTCGTACCGATCGCGCACGGCGGCGATGGCGGTGGGTCTATCCGAATTCCGGCAGCCTTCTGCGGACTGGTCGGCCTCAAGCCAAGCCGCGGTCGCCTCGCCATGATGGACAAGACCAAGCGGATGGCCATCCGCATTGCACAGATGGGCATCCTCACCGCAACGGTTCGTGACACGGCCAACTACTACGCGGCGGTGGAGAAGGCGGCGCCCGCCTCCGGACTGCCGCCCATCGGCCACATCACCAACCCTGGCAACGAGAAATTCAAGATTGGTGCCTTCATCGACACGCCGCTTGGCACCCCGGTCGATCCAGAGATCGCTCGCGCGACCGAGGTCACGGCCCAGCGACTCGGGGACATGGGCCACGAGATTCGCTGGATTCAGGCGCCCGCCGGTCGGCAGGTCGCCGACGACTTTCTGCTGTACTGGGCCTTCAACGCCCTCTTGCTCCAGTCCTTGCTCGCCGCGGCCCCGAAGGCACGGGCACGAAAACTGGAGCCTTGGACCAAGGCGCTGGCCGCCGACGCACGCCGTAAGATCTTCAAGGTCAATGGGGCCATCAAGCGCCTGCGTGCCTTTGAGGCGACCTACGAGGCCGTTTTCGAGGATCTGGACGTGCTGATGTGTCCAACGACGGCCGGGCCGGCGCCCCTCATCGGAGACCTCAGCCCCGCACAGCCGTTCGAGGAGAAGCGCGACAAGCTGCTCCGCCTGCTGCCCTACACCCCGCTGCAGAACATCTCGGGAGCGCCTGCCATCTCCGTCCCGATGGGAAGGACCGAGACGGGCCTGCCCATGGGCGTTCACCTCGCCGGTCCACGCGGCGGTGAAGCGCGTCTGCTCGAGCTCGCCTTTGGGCTGGAAGAAGCCAAGTAAACGAATAAAGTCGTCCGTCGGTCGTTCGAGGCCGGAGCTGCCCTATGCAGGCCAAGGAGACCCCTCATGAGGACCATTATCGTTGCCATTACCCTGCTCTTTGCGGCCAACGCACAGGCGCAGCAGACCCAATTTGAGATCGCGCGCGGCGAAGACGTCTGGACCTTCGACGTGGCCTGGCTCAACGCCAAGAAGAAGGCTCACAAGGCACAGTTTTCGCTCGATTCCGCAGCCATCAAGGCCGACGTCGAGACCCCCATGATGTTCCAGGAAGACGAGGCGAACGCCGCCATACTGGCTGCGGTCAAGGACTTCGCTCGATCCCTCAAGGGCGTCGAGCTCAAGGTCAAGCTGGACAAGGCCGGTAACCTTCAGCTCTCCGGAACAGGGCCCGCGAAGAGGCTCAAGGCCGCCGCAAAGGAAGTGAAGCAGGTCCAACAAGATGCCCTCAAAGCCTACATGCGAGAGCACGGCTTCACGAAGCTCAAGGGCAAGATCATGCCTGTCCACGCCAAGCACGCCTACCGCTACGCTGACGCGGTTCGCCCCCTCGCCGAGGCCTTGGGTGCGGGCGAGCTCAAGCAGCGAGCGTTCGCCGCCCGAGCGCTGGCCTTTGTTCAGAACATTCCCTATGAGGAAGGACAGAAAGGCGGAGATGACAAGGGCTTCCGTCTTCCCCTGTCCGTCTTGGCGACCAACATGGGGGACTGCGACTCCAAAGCCACCCTCTACCTCGCCATTCTCAAGGCAGCGCATCCGTCCCTCGACACAACCATGGTTTACATCCCAGGCCACGCCTTTGTCGGTCTGGGGCTCAAGCCGCGCGACGGCGACGTGACCTTCCAGGCCCGAGGTAAGACCTGGGTCATGGCCGAGCCCGTTGGACCCGCCCTGGCCCCGCTCGGTGACGGGGACAAGCGCTCCAAAGCCCGAGCGAAGAAGGGCAAGCTCAAGACTCGTCAGGTCAAGGACAACTAGCCCACAAAGGCGCGCGCGTTCCTGAAGAGGGTCATCCACGGCCCATCCTCACCCCACCCGGCAGGATGCCAGGAGTGCTGGATGGTGCGGAAGGCTCGCTCGGGGTGAGGCATCATGATGGTGGCTCGGCCATCGACCGAGGTGAAGGCGGTGAGCCCGCCCGTCGAGCCATTCGGATTCTCAGGGTAGTGCTCCGTGGCTTGTCCAGCGGCATCCACATAGCGGAGGGCCGCCAGAGGTTGGGCCGCCCGAGCCTGCGCCGGCCCGGCAAACCACGCATGCCCCTCTCCGTGGGCGACCGGAATCGGCATGACCGAGCCCTTCATCCCGCTCAGCAGAACGCTCGGCGAGTCCAGCACCTCGACCTGGGCGAGTCGTGCCTCAAATTGAGCCGAAACGTTTCTCACAAAGCGAGGCCAGTGCTCAGCGCCCGGTATCAGCGGTGCGAGCTGGCTGAGCATCTGACAGCCGTTGCAGACGCCCAGCGAGAACGTATCAGGGCGGTGGAAGAAGGCCTCGAACTGTGCCCGCAGTTCGGGCGTGAACAAGATGGACTTGGCCCACCCTCCACCGGCACCGAGGACATCCCCGTAGGAGAAGCCGCCGCAGGCGACGAGGCCCGAGAACCCGTCCAGGGTGTGCCGTCCCACCCGAAGGTCCGACATGTGCACATCCACCGCCTCGAAGCCCGCGCGGTCAAAGGCCGCGGCCATCTCGACCTGCCCGTTGACGCCCTGCTCTCGTAGAATCGCGACCCGAGGACGACCGCCAAAGACCGGCGCCGGCGCACTCGGGTCAAAGGTCAGGCGCGCCATCAGGCCCGAATTGCTGGGACTGAGGCTCGACTCACGCTCCTGGTCCGCGCACAAGGGGTTGTCTCGAAGGCGCTGAATGTGGTGACTGGTCTCCGTCCAGAGTCCGAGCGCCTCCAGCAGCGGCATCTTCACGAGCACAGCACTGGACTGCAGTACCGTGATCGAGCTCTCCGCGCTGACCGTCCCCACCGGGCGGCTGATGCTCGAGAGCCCATGCGCCTCCACCAGCGCCGACATCGCCTCGTTGTCGGTCACCTGGAGGACTGCACCGAGCTCCTCCGCGAAGAGCGCAGCGATCGGATCGTCGCCGAGCTCGGTCACATCGATGGTCACGCCCACGCGGCCCGCGAAGGCCATCTCGCAGACGGTCGCCCACAGTCCGCCATCCGATCGGTCGTGGTAGGCACGAACCAGTCCCGCTTCACGCGCGGCGTGAACGAGCGAGAAGAAGCGCACCAGCAGGTCGGGGTCGTCGAGGTCCGGAGACACTGCGCCAAGCTGATCAAACACATAGCCCAGCGCCGAGCCGCCAAGGCGATTGCGCCCCTGCCCAAGGTCGATGAGCCAGAGGGACGACCCCTTGACGGAGCGATCCAGCTCCGGCGTGAGCGTTTCACGAGCGTCGGTGACGGGAGCAAACCCAGTGACCACCAGCGAGAGCGGTGCTGTCACCTGCTGTGCTGTGCCGCCTGAGGACCATTTGGCCCGCATGGACATGGAGTCCTTTCCGACCGGAATCGCGATCCCAAGGGCCGGACAGAGCTCCATGCCCACCGCCCTTACGGTGTCATACAAGCGAGCCCCTTCGCCCGGGTGGTCGGCCGCGACCATCCAGTTCGCGGAGAGCTTGATGTCCCCGAGCCTCGCAATCGGCGCAGCCGCCATGTTGGTGATGGTCTCCCCGATGGCCACGCGGCCCGATGCCGCCGCGTCGAGCAGCGCAAGCGGCGTGCGCTCACCCATCGCCATCGCCTCACCGGCGTAGGTGTCGAAGCTGGCGGTGGTCACCGCAACATCAGCGACTGGGACCTGCCAAGGACCGACCATCTGATCGCGAGCCACCATCCCGGTGATGCTTCGGTCACCGATGGTGATGAGAAAGGACTTGCTGGCGACCGTCGGAAGCCGGAGCACACGCCGAGCCGCCTCGCGAATGTCGATGCATGACGTATCGATCGGCACCCGTGGAACAGCCACATGTTCCACGCTCTTGTGTACCGCAGGCGGCTTTCCGAGCAGCATGCTGAGCGGCATGTCGATGGGGGCGTTGTCAAAGTGCTGATCGGCGAGCACCAGCCGATCCTGGTCGGTGGTCCGACCGACCACGGCATAGGGGGCATTCTCCCGCGCACAGATGGCTGCGAAGGTGGCCAGGTTCTCATCCTTGATGCCGATCACGTACCGTTCCTGTGCTTCGTTGCACCAGATCTCCATCGGGCTCAGGCCAGGCTCGGCATTGGGGATCGCTCTCAGCGAAAACTCACCGCCTCGTCCAGAGTCGTGGACCAGCTCCGGAAAGGCGTTGGAGAGCCCGCCTGCGCCCACATCATGGATGCTCTCGATGGGGTTGTCTGCCCCCATGGCCCAGCACCGATCGATGACCTCTTGGCAGCGCCGCTCCATCTCAGGATTGGCCCGCTGCACCGAGGCGAAGTCCAGATCGGCCGACTGCGCACCGGTGGACATCGACGAGGCCGATCCTCCACCCAGCCCGATGAGCATGGCCGGACCGCCGAGAGCGATGAGGTTGGCGCCGACCGGCAGCTCGTGCTTATCCACATGCTCGGGACGCACAGAGCCGTAGCCGCCCGCAATCATGATGGGCTTGTGGTAGCCCCTGCGCTCCGATCCATCGGCACCCGGAACCTCTTGGTGGAAGGTTCGGAAGTACCCGGTGAGGTTGGGACGACCAAACTCATTGTTGAACGCCGCAGCACCGAGGGGGCCCTCGATCATGATCTGCTCCGGTGACGCAAGCCGGCCCGGATGCGGGCGGCCGTCTTCCCAGGGGAGCGGGTTGGTGCGAAGCTGCAGATCGGACACGGAGAAGCCACAGAGACCCGCCTTGGGCTTACCGCCTCGCCCGGTAGCGCCCTCGTCTCGAATCTCCCCGCCAGAGCCTGTCGCTGCCCCCGGATGAGGCGAGATGCCCGTCGGGTGGTTGTGGGTCTCAACCTTGATGGCCATGTGAACGGGCTCTTGCTCCGCACCATAGACCCCGTCGCTCGCCCGCGGGAAGAAGCGCCCCGCCCGCGCGCCCTCGATAACGGCGGCATTGTCGGAGTAGGCACTCAGGACGCCCGTGGGGCTCTGCGCGTGGGTGTTTCGGATCATCTTGAACAGGCTGAGCGCTTGTTCGACGCCGTCGATGGTCCAGCTTGCATTGAAGATCTTGTGGCGGCAGTGCTCAGAGTTGGCCTGGGAGAACATCAAGAGCTCCACGTCCGTGGGGTCTCGTCCAAGCTTCAGATAGTTTGAGACCAGGTAGTCCACCTCGTCATCACTCAGCGCGAGACCGAGCTCAATATTGGCCCGCTGAAGCGCCCCTTCAGGGTCATCGCCGAGCACAACCGTGGCCACCGGTGCGGGCTGAGCCAGGCCAAAGAGGGCCGCACCGTCGTCGATGTGCGAAACCAGCGCCTGGGTCATCGGATCGCACACGTGGGGGGCAAGTGCGGCAAGCTGGCCTTGGGCCCACAGCGCCACGCCGCGCTCGACCCGGCGTACGCCGCTGAGACCGCACGCGCCAAGGATCTCCGTCGCCTTTGATGACCATGGCGAGAGGGTCCCTGGCCGGGGGATGAGCACACCGTCTGGCGGGTCATCCAGCGGCGGCGGCTGAGCGGCCAAGAGCGTCTCGAGACGGACGCGTTCCTCTGCGCTGAGGGACTGATCGACGTCGAGGAGGAAGACCTCCGCGCTCGTGAGCCCAGACAGACCGGCAGAGGACTCGAGCTTCTCGAGCTGGAAGGGGGTGAAAGCAGGCCCGCCGAACAGATGCTGCATCGGATGCTCCGGTCTCGTGCGCCCGATTAGCCTGTTCGGCCGCGACTGGCCGCAGAATCCACGAAGCTAAGCCGCGAAGAGCGCTACAGCCCTACCCCCATCGTGAGACCCACGAAGGGCACAACCGGACTGTCTACACCCATCACGGCCGGGGCGCCCTCGATGTGAGCCACACCCGCC
Source organism: uncultured Enterobacterales bacterium (assembly GCA_964554315.1). Lineage (GTDB taxonomy): Bacteria > Myxococcota_A > UBA796 > UBA796 > UBA796 > UBA796. Next base: position 9,937 of record CAZKOI010000026.1, read on the forward strand.
GTGAGATCCATCACCCAGAGCCCTGTCTTCTCGCTCCCACTCCGACTGGTGAGCCCGACCGCCACCTCAGGTCCAGCGGCCTCCACCTGGCCCTCCTTGGCCGGCCCCAAGCGAAACCCTGGGGCATCTCGAGACGCCTGCACCTCTGCCAATCCACCAGAGACACCGATCGCCCAGGTGGTGTCTCCGCGGTGGCGCTGCCATGGCTCAGCCCGCAGCCTGAAGTGCGCGAAGTCCACACCGTCGCGGCTATGGAGCACCCCTGCTCCGCCACCACAGGCCTCCACCGCCCAGCGCCGATGGGGGCTGACGCGGCCACAGAATTGGCCCGCTGCTTCCGCATCCAGGCCGGGTGCCGAGGCCACGCCGGCGCGAAGATCGACCACCGCCCGGAGCGGGCGCTCCATGCGAAGGTGAAGGCGGGCCGCATCGCTGGCCTGCCCAAAGGCGGGACTCAAGAAGATCATCACCGTCGAAAGCATGCTCATTCAGTACAGCATTATCCCTTGGCAATCGAAAGGCAGCAGGTCTGTTCCGCACGACCAAGACTCCAGGCTCTCGATGCACGCCTCGCTATCGAAGATGTCGCGCTTGACGGCTTCGCAGTTCACGTCGCTCGAGCACTCGTCATAGGTCGCGACACCATCGGCGACACAGCTCTTACAAATCAGGTCCATGATGACGTCGCACTTCTCTGACGAGTCGGACTGCGCAAAGCTGCGCGGCTCAGACTCCTCCGCACAACCGGAGACCAGGGCCAGCAGGCAGGCAAGACGCATGCCTCTAGGGTAGCACGGAACCCGATCGCCTTTGCGAGGCTTGAGCCTGCTGGGCTTGTTGCTCGGCTCATCCCATACTCGAAGCCCCTCCTCCGCAGATGCTGGGCCTTCATCGCGACTTGCACCCGCAAATCTCCCTGAACGTCGGGAAGAAAGGTGTTAACGGGGCCGCCACCACGAGGGGGTCAACCATGGGCGAACTGATCTATCACGGCAAGGTAAAGCAAGTCTGGAGCACGGATGACCCGAACGTCATCGAGTTTCGTTACACCGACCAAATCTCTGTCTTCGACCAGATCATCCCGAGCTTGATTCCCGGTAAGGGCGAGTCGCTCAACCGCACCAGCTGTTATTGGTTCAAGCGGGTCGAGGAGGCCGGCATCTGCGAGACCCACATCATCGAGATGAACGGGCCGGATCGGGTGCGGGCGCGGCGCTTTGACGTCGTGAGAGAGCCGGGAGCCATCGCGAGAGATCGCGAGAACGTCTTCGTGCCGCTTGAGGTCATCTGCCGCCACTACCTGGCCGGCTCAGGCTGGCGCCGAGTGAAGCGAGGAGAGGTCAGCGCGGAAGAGCTTGGCTTCGCGCCCGGGACCGAGCTCAAGGAAGGCATGAAGCTGCCCAAGCCCTACCTTGAGGTATCCACCAAGTTCGAGAAGTTTGACCGCCTCCTCGACCGCGCCGAGGCCCTGGAGATCTCCAACCTCACCGACGAGGAGTTCGACGCCATCATGGCCATCGTGCTGAAGGTCGACGCCATCATCGAACGAGAAGCGGCCCAGCGTGGACTCATCCACGTCGACGGGAAGAAGGAGTTTGCACTGGGGGCGGGACGGGTTCCGGTCCTCGTCGACTCCTTCGGGACCCTCGATGAAGATCGCTGGTGGGATGCTGAGGCCTACGCTCGGGGTGAGATTGTCCAGCTGTCCAAGGAGTTCGTCCGCGGACACTACCTTGAGACGGGGCACCATGACGCGCTCTACGCCGCGCGCGAGGCGGGCTCCGAGGAGCCGCCTATTCCAGCCCTGCCGCAGACGATCATTGACCAGACTTCTGCGCTTTACCGAGACATGTTCGAGCGATTGACTGGGCAGCCGTTCTAAGCCCGCCGAGCAACACTCACAGGGCACAGCCCGGCACAGGCCCTGAGCTTGTACCCGAGAGCACGTCGAGCTTGGCCCGCTCCCGCTCCCAGAAGCAGAGCGTGTCGGACCGGTACAGGTACCCGTATTGGTAGATGGTCGGGTTCGACCACGCGGGGGCCATCCACTGGTCCCCGTCCGGGTCGTGTGTTCCCGCCCGTCGGCGCGCCACCACCTCACGACCGGCTTCGAGCGCATCGTCCGCGGAGCGAAGGAAGCCCGATGGGTCGTCACCCTCTAGGAAGGCGAGTCCGGCTCGATAGAGAGATGACACGAATCGCGCCCTTAGAGCGGTGACCTCCACGCCATCCCTCACCTCCGAAGTCCATGGATCGGACCCCTCGGGCAGAGCTTCGAGGACCTCGCGAACGTCTGCTTGGTGGGCATCCAGAGGGTCCAGCACCTCCACTCGAAGGGCCTGCCGCTCCGCCTCACTCAAGCGATCGAGCCTATCCACTCGAACACGAAGTGGCTGGGCCACGACGTCCAGCGCCTCACCCACATCGATGGTCGAGTCTCGTCCCGCCATATACGCCATGAGCCGGTCGTCGATCAGGGCTTTCGCCTGAATCTCAGCCAGCTCAATGACAGCCTCGGCCAGTGCCGCCCCGTCCGAACCCAGAGGGGCGTACATCCAGCGAACCAGCCCGGTCCATCCGGGCTCGACGCCGCCCCCGCCATCGAGGCTATAGTTTAGGCGGAGCGTGACCACGTCGGTCTGCCAGTAGCCCCACTCCCATCCTGAGCTAAACAGGATGTGGTCGGGAATCGGTCCCACCTCCTCCCTTGTCTGGGCCATGTCGAGCCACCGAGAGCGCATGTAGGCCGGCAGATAGACCGGGACCGAATTGTCGAACGCAATCCAGTAGGCCGACTCCGGAAAGTAGGCGGTCGGGAGTCCCTCGAGAATGCGCTCTTGGAGGAACGCTCGATGCTCATCGAAGGCGTCGTGGTGGTACGCACCGCCAGCGTCTTCGTAGAGGTTGTAGAGCATGACCGTGTGCACCCAAGGAATGATCTCCGGGTCAGCGAACTGAGCGAGGAAGTAGTAGATCATCTCCTCGTCGGCGTACACAACCTTCTGCTGTTCCGAGTCTCCCACGTGAATCAGCGTCGTGAGCTGAGCGTCCGGGTCCAGCTCCTCGAGCACCTCCCCGACCAAATTGACCATGGCGACGAAGGTGTCGGGCTCTTCACCGAAGAACTCCCCGAAGCTTAGGTTGAAGCGATCAAATCCCGCATCGGTCAGCCGCTTTAGGCGCGCCTCGATCTGGTCCCGATTCTGCGCCTCCGAACCAACCGTGTCGAGGAGGTCGAAGGCCTGCTGGAGGTTGCCGGAACCAAACAGCTGAATGCCGAGACCAACCGTGATGCCACGACGATGGGCGGCGTCGATCACGGCGCGTGTGTGCTCCAGCCAGGACGAGTAGTCCGCGGCCTTCATGATGTTGTCCAGGCTGACCCACTGCACGTCATTACCGCGGTTCTTGATGACCCAGTCAATGATGGCCTCGGCGCGCTCAACCTGCCCCTCACCGCCCATCCAAAAGGCAGCGAGGCCCTCGATGGGATGGAGGGTGTGCATGTGAATGGAGCGAAGACCCATGTCGGGCTCGTTCACGGTATTGAGCACAGGGTGATCGGCATCAAGCGAGGGAATCGTCGCCGGAACCATGGCGCTCATCGGGTGGTGAAAGCGGTAGCCCCACGCCTCCAGCAGGGCCGCGAGACCATACTGAGCGCCCAAGACATCGGGTGCGGTGACGGTGAAGTGCGCGCCCTCTCCGTCGATTCGATAGCACTCCGAGCAAGAGAGCCCCTGCTCGATGACCACTTCCACGGACTCGGAGCCGGCTTCGTCGACCAACTGAAGGTCACCTCCGGTGTGATCCACAAAGCCCTGTAGCGCACGCTCAAAAGCCGCCGGACTGACAATGTGGACGGCCGGCGACGCCACCGCATCCTTCTCGTCCCCGCAGCCGACAAGCAGCAAGAGAGGAAGACCAACGGGTAGAAGCTTTGAGTTCATGAGCACGGTCTAATTCGTCTCGCCTGCCGGCAGCGCGTGGTGGGTGTTAAGGAAACCCATGGCATGGATCAAGACCGTCCCTGAAGAACAGGCCCAGGGAGTGCTCGCCAAGCAATACGAGGCGGCAAGGACGCGCGCGGGGCGCGTGGCCAAAATCGTCAAGCTGCACAGCAATCACGTGGCGACCCTGCGCGCCAGCATGAGCCTCTACACGGCCACGACCACCACGGAGGACAACCCCCTCTCTCGGGTCGAGCGTGAGCTCATCGCCACAGTGGTGAGCCGCACCAATGATTGCTTTTATTGAACGGTCGCCCACGGAGAGGCTCTCCGTTCCGCTGGTGTTGCCTCCGAGCAGGTGGATGCGGTCATCAGAGATTACCGCTCCGCCGGGCTCGAGCCACGCGTGGTGGCCCTCCTCGACTGGGCCGTGAAGCTCACCGTCAAGCCCTCCACTTGCTCGGAGGGGGACATCACCGCGCTCCGCGACCAGGGCTGGACCGATGAGGACATCTCTGCAGCCTGCATGGTGGCCGGCTACTTCAACTTCATCAACCGTGTTGCGGAGGGTCTGGGGGTCGAAGGTGAGCCGTACATGGAGGACTATCCGAAGCTCGGACCCTGCCCTTGGGTGGATTGACAGCGAAGAAGACGCTAACGGGCCTCCAGATTTCACCGCGTGGGATTCCAATTCCACGGCGTGAATGGTACAGATATGAACCGCTAAGCGAGAGAGCAGGGAGACCATGCGTCGAAGCAATAAAACAAGTTGGCTCGATCACGACCACTGGAGCTGTGGACGACACCTGCCCGCAGGTGTCCTTCCCGCGACTGTCGAGCGTTGCTGGCTGTGCCCCAACAAGCGCCCTCCAATGAAGGACAGGCCCGCTCCACCCACGGAAGGGGGGGCCACCATCGTCCGCGAGACCGGCAAGAAGAAGGCGCAGCGACCGCTCAAGCCAAAGATGATTGTGGCCCGAAAGCAGGCGGGAGAGTCCACCGACGCCCTCGCCAGCATGACAAGCACACCGCCACCGCCTCATCGAGAGGTGGCGCCCACCCCAGCCCAAAAGACGAGTGGTCGAGCGGCCCAGCCATCGAAGGCTGCGGTCAAGTCCGCACCCATCGCCACTCCTGCCAACGGCGAGGTCTGCGCATGGGCGGAGTGCCAGCAGATCGCTCGTCCGCGGTCCAAGTACTGCTCACGAAACTGCTCCAACAAGAACGCTCGCGCGCGGCATAAGGCGCGCAAGTAGGCGCCGCCTGGCTCGACTGAGTTTGTGAGAGGCACCTTCCCTGGCCTGGCCTTCGTTGGCTTGGTTGCCGGTGTAGCGGCGTGGACGGCTACAGCCCCCTGGCTCCAGGCTCTGCGAATCAGTCCGCTGGTCGTGGGCATTCTCTTGGGCGTGACCATCGGCAACACGGCTGGCCATCGCATCCCCGAGGCCTTCGCTCCGGGGGTGACGTTCTGTGCGAAGCGCGTTCTCAAGCTCGCCATCATCTTGTACGGCCTTCGGATCACCTTCGGCCAGATCGCGTCCCTGGGCTGGCCCGTTCTGATTCTGGACGTGCTGATGGTCAGTCTGACCTTGATCATCGGTGCTTGGGTGGGTGTCCGGTGGCTCAAGATGGAGCCGCCGACTGCCCTCATGACCGCCGCAGGGGCCGCAATCTGTGGGGCCGCGGCCGTGGTGGCCACCGAGCCGGTCGTCAAGGCCGAGAATCATCAGACCGCGGCCGCCGTCGGAACGGTCGTGATGTTCGGTACCCTCGCGATGTTCCTCTACCCGCTCGCTTACCGCACCGGCCTGGTCCCCATGGACCTGCCGACCTTCGGGGTCTATATCGGCGCCTCGATCCACAACGTGGGCCACGCGGTGGGTGCCGCTGAGGCTGTGAGCCCAGAGACGACCGACACGGCCATCATCGTGAAGATGACGCGCGTGCTCCTCCTGGCGCCCGCGATCCTCATCCTGGGGCTCCTCCTCCAGCGCGGAAAGGAGGCCAATGAAGGCCTCACCATGCCGTGGTTCGCGCTGGGCTTCATCGCCGTGGCTGGCATCAACTCGTTGAACCTCTTGCCCGCGAGCACGGTGGCCGCACTGATCCAGCTGGACACCTTTCTCCTGACCATGGCCATGACCGCGCTGGGCCTGAACACCGTCATCAGCAAGTTCAAGGGCATGGGCTACGGTCCACTCGTCCTGGCCCTCATCCTCGCCGTCTGGCTGGTGGTCGGTGGCTTCGGCCTGACGACGCTCCTGATGGGCCGCTGACCCCTAAACCCTGAGGTGCCTTTCATGGCCGACATCGACCAGCTCGCCCAAGCCCAGCTCGACGCCTACAACGCCGCCGATCTCGACGCGTTCATCGCGTGCTACCACCCCGACGTCATCGTCATGGAGGGCGACGAGGTCAGCTTCTCCGGTCGAGACGCCATGCGAGAGCGGTACCGGGACCTCTTCGCAGACTGGACCTTCGGTGCCACCGCTCCCGAGCGACTGGTCGTGGGACCCCACTGCGTGGACCACGAGCGGTACTGGCGCATTGACCCTGAGACGAGCGAGCGCTCCGAGGGCGAGGTCTTGGTCCGCTACACCGAGCGCGACGGGCTCATCGGCACCGTTCAGTTCTTGGGCGACTGAGGCGAGAGCGTGGACAGCGGAAAGGCGTGGTCGACCAGAGCCTTCCCGTCCATCGACATGAGCCGAAGTCGGACCGTGGGGTCGGGCGCCGACCAGTCCACATCGAGGAGTCCAAAGTGCTCCTCATCCACCACCTCACCCACGCGATTGCCGTTGTACTCGGTGCTCTTCCAGATCTGATTGAGACCGCTTGAGGTCATGTCATACAGCGGGTAGTCCACAATCGCTGGCTCCAGTCGGGAGAGCTCTCCCCAGTGGACATCTCCGGAGAGGACCACAACCCCTTCGGCCCCAGTGTCCCGAATGAGGCGCTGGAGGCGGTCCTTCTCATGAGGCCGATTGTTCCACGACTCGTAGCCGTTGTAGGTGTGTCCAAACTGAATTGAAGAGGCGATGAGGCGGAGATCAGCCGGACGCTCAAGCTGGGTCCTCAGCCAAGCCCACTGCGCCTCCCCGAGAATCGTGCGGGTCTCGTCGTGATCGGGCTGGTAGTCGTGCTTGAAGGGAAAGTCGTACGCACGCTGCCGATCGGGTGGATTCTCCTGGAGAGGATCAAGGAACCACCGCGTATCCAGCATGATCACCTGAAGCGTCCTCGCTCCATTGGTGAACTCATGCACATCGTAGATGCCCGGGCGATGCAGCACATCGCTGGTCTCAGAGAGGCCCCAGAAGCGCACAAAGGCCGCCTTGGAGGCCTCTCTCTTTGGATACTCGCGGTTGGCATCATTGGCACCGAGGTCATGGTCATCCCAGGTCGCCACCGTCGGGACCGCGGCTCGGAGCCGTCCAAACTCTGGGCGCCGCAGCAAGCGTCGATACTTGGCGTGCATCCGCCCTTCGTGTTCCGTGTCTAGGTACACATTGTCGCCCAGATACACCATGAGATCGGGGCGCTCCGCCACGATGCGATCCAGAATCGGCTGCGGCTTCCCTTGTCGCGCGCAGGACCCGAAGGCGACGCGGCTGGGAATGCCCTCGATGGCGGTCACCCGTCGGGCGTCGACGGGGGGCTCAAGCCCGCCCTTCATGCACGCCATCAGAACGAGAGTCCACACCATACGACTTGCCTATTGGCCCTGCTCAGAGACACCCAATAGCTCAACCGGCACCTCGATGCCGTCTCGCTGGAGGTAGGGCGCCATGCGCTTCATTAAGTCGGCGACCACCTCCGGATGCTGCTCCGTCACCGGCCGCGTGTTGGTGGGATCCTGGTCTCGGTCGAACAGCTCGACCTTGTGTCCCTCCGCCATGGCATGCCAGATGAGCTTCCAGCGTCCGACCTGCATGACACGGTCCTTGGCCGCGATGAGGTGCGGCATGAAGCTCTCCTTGATGTTCACTCTCCCGGTCTGCTCATCGATGGCGTACTTCGCGCTGAGGCGCTTAAAGGGGTAGCGTCGATGCCCTTTGGTCCAATAACGAGGCTCTGAGACACCGGTCTCGATGTAGACCTCTCGCGGCGCCTCTTCCTCGTCAGCCTTGAGTGCACTCGCCCCGTCGAGATCTCCGGGCCAGGTCATGCCCAGCAGATCCATCAGCGTCGGTACGAGATCAAACAGACGCACTGTGGCCTGGACCGCTGTGCCCGCTCGGGCATTGTCGGGCGTTCGAATCGCCCAAACGACCCGGTGCTGGCCGTCGCCATAGCTGTGGAAGCCATGGTTTGGCCCGCTAAACTTGACCGGCTGACCGGGCTCATAGTGCTCCTCGCCGTGGTCACTCAACAGAATGACGATCGTGTTGTCCCACAGGCCCGAGCGCTTGAGCTCTTCGACCACTCGGCCGACCATCTGATCCGCCATGTCGATGCCGCTGTCGTAGATGCGAAGGTCCTGCGTCGCAATGCGCGCCTTGTCCTTCTTGCTGGTCTTTTTCTTGGACTCACCGTCCACGATCGCCGATCCGGACTTCGAGTACCGAAACCGGTTGCTGCCGTCATAGCCTCGCTGCCCGAACATCTGGTGCCAGGGGTAAGGGCGCTCGGCGGGGGCATGCAAGACACAGGAATGAACCGCATAGAAGAACGGATCGCCAGAAGCCGTGGTCTCGCCCAAGGCATCCACCGCGCGGTCGATGAACAGTAGCGGTCGATAGCTTCTCGAGAACGCCTGATTGTAGGCTGCCGTGGGCAGCAGACTGAAGCCCAGCGGGTTGTGCATCAGCCAGGCAAAGGTCCTAAACCTCGGCTCGTTCAAGCTGACCGCGAAATTCTTGAGGTTGGGCGGTGGCTGCACGATCCGGTCCCAGCCCATCTCTGGCAGCATGTACGAGAAGCGGCTGTCGTCGGTCACAAAGGTGGTCGTGAAGCCCTGCTCTTTGAGCACGGCGGGCAGGAGAGGCACCCTGGGGACCACCTCATCAGGGACGGGGAGGTTGTCACGAATGCCGCTGTTGATCGGCAGACGCCCGCTCAAGATAGAGGTCCACGCCGGGTAGGTCCTCGCGAGGGGTGTCCAGGCGGAGTCGAAGGTCACCGATTCTCTCAGGAGGGCGTCGATGTGAGGCGCTGTGTCCCGATTGTAGCCGTAGTGACCGAGGTGATCGGGTCGCAACGAGTCCACGCCAAGAATGACGACATTCATGGCCTGATTGTCGCGACTCTCGGTCGGGCTGGGGTTCGAGAGGGCAAGCCCCACCAACAAGGACCACAGCGCGAGCGGTACCGTCGCCCGGCCCAGGCGCTTCAACTCTCCGGCGCCCTGTCTCACCCAGCGGCGTAGGATGACCGCGAGCGCAACGAGCCAGACCGAGCCGATGGTCAGCTGAATCTGGGCGAGCGTGAGGCTGTCCACGAGCGGAGCCACCTTCGGTATCGAGTCGTACATCGCGGGATAGACATAGAGCTGGTGGAGGTGCCCCGAGGCGGCGATGAGCAGAAAGAGGATCGCCGCGCGGCGCCACCATCGCCACCCCGAAGTCAAGCGCGGGCCCAGACATGGCACGCCCCAATGAAGCAGCCCCCCGAGCAACACACCCAGGACGGCGTGGGCCAGTGCCACCCGCGAGGTGTAGTCTACGACCGCATCCGTCAGCAAGGCGAGCGTGTCGGCGTCCGTGCGAATGCGCCGGGTGGAGCGGCGGAAGAGGCGCGTCGAGTCGAGCGCATCGAGCGCAAAGAGCAAGGCGACACCCACCTGCCCCGCCGCCAGTGCACGCAGTCCCTCTCTCATGGTGTCCCTCGTTGATCGCGATGGAGACCGTACCGCAAGACGCTGTCGGATACCTGCAGATCCGTCTGCACCCGCTGTGCGAGGTCTGAGCAGTCGGCGGCACCGTGGCACTGACCGTCACGACCATCGGACCCGCTGAGCCAGATCCTTGCCCCCTGCACCCCGCTGCCGTCTCTGAAGGCAACGACCGACTCATCTTGTCCAAGCATGCTCGACGCCAGAAAGTCTCGACCCTCGAGGGGAAGCCCCAGGAGCTGCAGCACCGTGGCCGGAAGCTGTATCTGCCCGCGAGGATCATCCACTTCTCCCGCCCGCGCCCCCTGCGGAAGTCGAATCAGAAGCGGCACCTGTCGCATCCAGGCCAGGCGGGCCAGCGGACCTTCGGCCGACCCTATGTGTTCAGCACCGCTCGGTAGCCTGGGCAAGAAGGCCGTGTCCGCATCCTTGTCCATGACGTGAACCACGTCACCGACACCGCTCAGCCGACCCATGTCGTGGTCGCCCAGTACGATGAGCACGCTTCTATCGAGAATGCCCTCTTCTCGAAGCGTCTCCAAAAACTCACCCACCGCGCGATCGACGTAGTGGACCGAGCGAAAGTAACGACCCAGATAGGTGCGGCGCAGCGCATCCAGCTCCAGCGTGATCTCTTCCTTCGGCAGGGTGTACGGGTGGTGGCTGCTCAGAGTGATGACGTGGGCGAAGAAAGGCTCAGGCAGCGCGTTGATCATGCGCGCGGTCTGCTTCAGAAAGTCCGCGTCCCCGAGCCCCAGGCCGATCTTCTTGCCCTTCTTGTAGTCCGGCTTTCCGGTCATGAGATCGAAACCAAGACGCGGGCCCACTGCCGCACGGTTCCAGAAATTGGTGCTCATCGCGTGGTAGCTGGCGGTCGCGTAGCCCGCTTCGTCCCTCAGGATCTCTGGCAGGCAGTGCTGCGGGAAATCCGGGTACCGGAAGAAGACAGCGCCCTGGCTGAGCGGGTGAATCCCGCACAGCGTGACGGCTTCCGCGTCGGCGGTGCGTCCCTGTGCGGTCTGGTGGTAGAAGTGCGTGAAGCGAACACTCTCGGCCGCGAGCGCGTTGAGGTTAGGCGTCACCGGACCGCCCGCCACCTCGGCCCCGAGCGCTTGTTCCTGAAGGCTCTCGATCATGAGCACGATCACATTCGCGCCCTCGGCCGCGGCGGCCCACTCGGAGCCCTCGCCAACCGATGCATCGACCTCAGACCAGCGAGCCTCGACCTGCTTCCGTGACGCATCGTCTAGAGGCTCCAGGAAGACCCGATCCTTCAGAAAGCGCGCCGTGTCGTGCAGGTGAAAGCCGATGGTCCCGGCGCCTCGGATGAGCGCCCGCGACGACCACACCCGGAAGAACATGCCCTGAGTCTTACGCTCCTTGTGGAGCGCATAGCACTCCCAGG
>CAZKOI010000027.1:0-20881 GCA_964554315.1 uncultured Enterobacterales bacterium
TCTTCCACTCGTGTGAGACGCGCGCTTGGACCAGCAGGCAGCTTGAGAAGGACGCGGGCCGGGAGGGCTCGACCGAGCAAGAGTGTGTCGAGTTGACGGCCTTCATTGACGAGCCGACATTTACCTGCGACGACTGGCTCTCGATTGACTGGAACAGCCTGCCGTGGTGATCGTGTGGTTGCTGGCAGCAGGGTGCGGCGGCGAGCAGCATTCGTCCCCCCCTGTTGCCGTGAGCGGGGGCTGGATTCACCAAGACCCATCGTTGCCGGGTGAGCCCATCGGCAGCGATGGACGGGTCTTCACACCGGCCGGCTCCGTGACTCCCATGGGAGCCAGAGAAGTCGCCGCGCCCAGTTGTGTTCCTGTCTTCACCGTGGAGCTCGGCGATGTGGACCGGCACACCGCCATGGGCGGATCGGCGCCGGATACGGCGATGGCTTTTAGCCCTTCCGGTAGACATCTCGCGATAGGGACATTCCTGGGTGAGGTCATCCTAGTCGACGCCTGGACCGGAGCGACGCTTGCCCGTCGGCGTCTCGCAGAGACCATGGTCAAGCAGGTGGCTTGGTCGTCGGACGGCTCAACGCTGTATGTCGGAGAGCAGTCGCCAGATGGAAGCCTTCTTGCGCTCTCGATTCCGACGCTTGAGGAAACCTGGAGGGTCAACCTCTCCGACTGGGTCGGCGATTCTCCGCTCCCTGCCGGTAACCTCTACGGTGCGTACACGCTGCCTGCTGCATACGGCCTCGATGTACTCGCTGACGGCAGCCTGCTCGTGGTGGCGACCCATGCCTGGACAATCGACAGCGGAGAGCGCCTGAATCGCTCGGTCGTCCTCAAGCTTGGCGCCGATGGACGTCCGCTCGCGCAGTGGCCGGAGCAGCCGGCTGACGCCGTCTTCTTCCGCACCCAACTCGCGGGCGATGTCGCCCTCATTCCGGTGTCGAGGAGCAGCGACGGGCCGCACTCCGGCGAGCTCCCGATAGGTGGTGCTCTTGTGTTTGACCTGCATCGTTTTGAGCCCACCGCATCAATTCGACCTCAGCCACTTGAGCCGTGGTTCACGAATACATTTCTCTGGGAGGCCCTAGACGTACGCGGAGACACCGTCTTTCTCGGTCTGGGAGACGGGCGGGCCGGGCTCTGGTCGCTCGATGGACAACCAACGACGACGTTGCCGTCTGCAGGGCCGATCATGGCGGGAGAGACCCCCGTGGTAGCCAGCATTGGGAGCGGTATGCTGCACGGTGAACGAGCGGTGTACATCACCTCATCAACCCACATCCCCTTCGGCGCCGCTGCCCCCGAGCTGAAGCCGCTTGCGGCTCACCCCAACGAAAATACCCTCATTTCGGCCGATGCCTCCGGTCGAATGACCGGTTCTTGGTCTGGCCCACACCGCCTGCAGGGCCTGGCCATGATGCCGGACGGACGCCACCTCGTGGTTGGTGCCGGCCAACGAGAGCATGACCAACGCCAAGACCTCTTCGGCGCGCTGGTCTTCGATCTTGGGCCGGAGGACGCTCCACTCGATCGACCTTTACTTAGCCGCTTCTGCCAGACAGAGGGTCCGGTCTTCTTTCGGGCGGCAGCAACCCTGGACGGGCGCATTGCCGTGACGGAGCATCCCTACCGACACGGTGAAGACCCCGCGTTCGGCGACTACCGCGTGACAGTCTTCCGATGATCGCCTGGTTTGCTGCATTGACGCTGGCCTGCGCGCCGCTGCCCGGGCACTTGGAGGTCGAGCCCGTACCCACGGGCGTGGAGATTAGGACTTCTGGCGCATTGCCTCGTGTGATCGTGAGCAACGACCAAGGCGGTGCTATTCGTGAGACCACGCTCCCCTCGGAGATCACCACCCACTGGCTTCCCGTAGACTGGTCTGGGACGGCGTGGGTTGAGGTCCAAACACCCGACGGCAAGCGGCTTCGAGTTGAGCGCCCAACAACCCTCGACACCGTCACGGTCATGGCGCCATTGGGCCAACCCCCACGCCATCTGCCCGACGGCGAATCTCTCGACTTCCCCGTTGTCGGCGATGTCGAGCCGATCGTGGGAATTCAGGTGCAGACAATGACCAGCGGACCGCTCTCAATCCGAATCGGTGAAGCCAAGCTCGAGGTCGAACACAGCGCCGCTGGACAGACGCACCTGCTGACGGCACCCGCAGGGAGCGGGGTTCACGCCCAGATCGAGGCGGCTGACGGATCTCGTAGCATCACGCTTCGGCCTCGCATGCTCACGCCTGACGCGGCCGGCGCAGCCATTCAGGTGGAGGCCGTCGAGTTTCCAACGGACGAACGCGGCGAGGCGGACATCGCCCGACCGCAACAACAGATCTCTCTGGCCAGCACGTGGTGGACACAGGCGATTCAATCTCTCGGCCTCAGCATTCGTCCTCGAGACCGCACTGTCCCCTGGGCCCACCAAGCAGTGAGGCTTCGTAACGACTCGGACTTAGACCTCAGCGTTGTTGTTCGCTCAAGGGTCACCACCCGTGGAGCGCCAGACCCCGCCTTCACGCCTCGAATGCGCGATGTGGATGACGGCACGGGCTGGGTCTCCGCCATCCTGCTGGTGCCCCACAGGGCTCATGCGGAGGCCGTCCTTCCCCTGTTTGTACAGGACAGCCTCATCCATGAAAACAACCGGGACAGAACACCGAGAGTGTTGGAGGTGGAGGTCTCTGCGCTCGGGTCAGGCGATACGCTCACCCAATACTCTGAGCCCCTCTTTGTCCACAGAGGTAGCACCGCCGCTGCCGCCGGGATGGCGGTCGGCTGTACGGCGAGCATTGGCGGCCTCCTCCTCATCGCAGCACGGCTGCGGCACTGGCTGAGGATGCCAACCACGACCCTGGTCACGATTGCCCTCTTTGGCACACTCTCGTTTGTCGTCAATGCCGCCATGCAGCTGATTGGAATGGGCGTAGCGGGGCTGTTGGGACCCTTTGCCTTTGTGCTCACGGGACTCTTTGATGACACGCTGAGGGCTCTCCTTTTGATCACACTGTTGACCCTTCGCCCCAGGCCAGGGGTGTGCGGCATGTCTGTTCTCATCGGCTGGCTTCTTCGCGCCGTCACCACTGGCGCAGCATCACCGGCCGATGTGCTCTACCTCACGGGGCACCTCTTTCTCCTCGAGAGCGCCCTTTGGCTCTTTGGTCTGACCCGGGGCAGGCCCCTCACCTCGACTCGACTGGCTGCCGCATTCATCGTGACCTTCACCGCATCGATCGCGTCCGCCTTGGCCTTCAATGTGGTGCTGTACCGCCTCTTCTATGCGGACTGGTACGTGTTCTTAAACATCGGCCTGTCGGGCATCGTCTACCCTGCCCTCGCAACCTTTCTTGCTGTTCCGGTGGCCCGAAGCCTTCGGCGGGTGGAGGATTAATGCTGGAAGCCGTTGACCTGGGCTATCGATACCCCTCCTCAACAGACCCCTGCATTGGGCCTCTGAATCTTCAGATTAAGCCCGGCACCCTGACTGTCCTTGCGGGTCCAACGGGGTCGGGCAAGTCCACACTGCTTCGCCTCTTGGCGGGTCTGACTCAGCGTCACGGACAGGGGCAAGTGCTCGGCGCCGCGACCTTCGCGGGCCGTTCATTGGCCGCGCTCTCCGCCGTTGAGCGCGCCTCCACAGTGGCCTACGTGAGCCAGTGCCCCGAAGATCAGATCATCTGCCGCACCGTCGTCGATGAACTGTGCTTCGGCCTCGAGAACGCAGGCGCGGACCCGGACTCAATCGAACATATCGCCATGAAATGGATGAATCGGGTTGGACTCGACTTCAGCCCGGATCACGACACGTCCGCCATGTCGGGCGGCGAGCAGCAGAGGCTAGTCACAGCGGGCGCGATTGCCGCGGGCGCGCGGCTCCTCCTCCTAGACGAGCCTTTGGCTCAGCTCGACCCTGCGGGTGCGGCAGCCCTCGTGGAGATCCTGAGAAGCCTTGCGAGCGATGGTTATACCGTGGTCGTCGCAGAACACCGGCTCTCGCCGCTCTGGAATGATGCCGACGAGGTCATCATCCTGGCCGATGGACACGTCCAGGCGCGTGCTGCACCGGACCAGGTGGACCTGCAGCTACTGCGGGAAACTGGCCTCTCGATTCCGCCGCTGATTGACTTCATCGACCGGCTCGGAGAGAGGGACGCCATCTTTGGCGGTCCGGTTACCGGCCCCAAGCCCAAGTCCGGCAACCCTATCGCCACCATCCCGGCCAGCGTCATCTCTCATGACGGGATGACGCGACCGGCGCTTCAAATCGGGCCTTTAACCTTCGCCAGAGGCGAGAGGGTGGCGCTAATCGGTAAGAACGGAAGCGGTAAGAGCACCCTACTGAACCACATCCGCGGTCACCTGTCGGTTCCTGCGATTTTGGTCCCGCAAAACTCCGATCTCACCCTCTTTAATGAGACCGTCGACGACGAGCTGGCCTTTGGCCCCCTCGAGCAGCGGCTACCCCGGGAGGAGGTCGAGCAGCGGGTCGACCACATGTGCAAGGCGATGGGCCTATTGCCACAGAGATGTGCCGCGCCGCACAGCCTCTCGGCGGGACAGCGGGTCCGACTTGCGGTGGGCGCAGCGCTATGTTGTGACCCCACGGTCCTCCTGCTGGATGAACCCACCTCGGGACAGGACGCCCGACACCTGGAGACCATGATGGCAGCCATTGATGAAGTCATGTCGGGGCAAGCCATCATCATCAGCACCCACAACATGGCGCTCGCACTTCGGTTCAGTAGCCGTGTCCTCGTCCTCGATGAGGGGCGCTTGGTGTTCGATGGTCCACCCGAGTCCGCCCTCCCTCATCTCCCCCATCCAGACCGTTGGGTGGACTTCTGTCACGAACATCACCTTCCCATCCTGACGCCAGCCGAGGCCATCGAGGCACTCCGTGCTTGATCCTCGCCTTCGTGTCCTGTTGGTGGCGCTCACGGGTATCGCCGCCATCACCGTAGATCACGCCCTGGCACTCGCCGCCCTCACACTGCTCGCCGGCATCGCTCTTGCCAGGTCTGGCCTCTCGTCCGCCTGGCTCAAGAGGGTCGGCCTGCTGGCTCTCTTCATCATCTGGCCTACGGTCGCCTCACAGGCGCTCTTTTACGGCGAGCAGCCGAGAACCGCGCTTATTGCGCTTGGTCCACTGGTCATCTGGGAGGAGGGTATGGTGTATGGCCTGGTGCAGTCTCTGAGGTTTGTCGCCGTGTCTGTCGCTGGCGTTGCGCTGGCTCTATCGACCCCACAGGAAAAGCTCCTCATCGCGCTCCGAAGCCTCGGAATTCCGGGAGGCCTGTGCTTCTTGACCGTGACTGCGCTCCGCTTCATGCCCACTGTCGGTCGAGAGCTGGTCTGGATTCGCCGTGCCCGTCATCACCGAGGACGTTCACTCTGGGCTCGAACACCGTGGGCTTGGCTGAAGACGGAGCTCGGATTGATGCGACCGGTCCTAGCTCGCTCGCTGCGTCGCTCGCGAGCCCTTGCCGCCTCGATGGACATGCGAGGTTTCGACCCGTCCAACAACACTCGACCCCGACGCGCTCTAAAGTGGTCGGCCCTGGACTCCGCCGTCTTCGTGGCTGCGAGCGCCGCGTGTTCGGCGCTCGTCGCAGCTCGCGTCGCTTACACCCTGTACACCCTCGATATCGCCTACCACCCCAGCCTTCGATGGGTCTACACCCTGGTCCGAGAGTGGCTGTAGCATGGCCACACCGTTTTCCGCGCTGCGCGTCAACGAGCCAAGGCCACCAACAGCGCTAAAAAAATAGGCCCAAAGAAGACAGTCGAGCACCCTTGAGCCCAGCCACGAAAGCGCTTTCTCGTCCAATCTGCGTCGTTCATCTCAACCGCGTAACTCGTCGTTGCACACAACAAGAGTCACAGCGGTTAGGGTAGAACCGTGACGACTCTTTCCCCAGAGCTTCTTGAGATGTGCGAGCGCATGCCCGCCTTCCCCGCGAGCGTTCAGCAAGTCATCGCGTTGACCTCGGACATCAACTCATCGCCGCGGGACTTGGTGAAGGTCATCGATCACGATCCGGTGCTGACCATCAAAATCCTGAAGGTCGCGAACTCGGCCTATTTCGGCCTGTCCCGAAAAATCGTCTCTATCAATCACGCCGTCGTCTATCTCGGGCTCAACACGGTCAAGCATGTCGCCCTCGCCATCGCGGCCATCGGTTCGCTGCCGAAGACGAACAAGGCTGGCTTTGACATGGATGACTTCTTGCTCCACTCACTCACGAGTGCAGTCCTTACACGAGCACTCGCCCGAAAGATGGGCATCCCGGAGGGCGAGGCCGCCAACTTCTTCGTCGCCGGACTCCTTCACGATATCGGGCAGGTCGTCTTTGCGCAGTTTCGTCCTAAGGAGTTTGCCGAGGCGCTGCAGTTGAGCCAGGCCAATGACATCCCGCTCCACCAGACGGAGTACTCCATCTTCGGCCATGACCACAGCGAGGTTGGCGCCGTCCTCTGTGAGAAGTGGTCATTTCCGGAGCCGTTCTGCCAGTCAATCCGTCTGCACCACATCCCCAGTGCCGGCCGAGATGATGGCCCCGTGAGGAAGAGCTTGTTCGTCGCCAATCTGCTGGCCAGCCGAGTTAACGCTCCAACAAACGCCCCCGCTAGCTTTCATGAAACTGATCTCCCACCATGGATCTTTAGGACCTTTGGGAGTGACTTTGACACGATCTTGAGAGAGCTTCCCAGCCTGCAGACGGATCTGCACCAGGCGACGAGCCTCCTTCGTGTGAGCAGGGAGGGCTGAGTGAAAGTCCGTTTTTGGGGAGTGCGAGGCTCGATTGCGTCACCGGGACCGGGAACCGTGAAGTACGGCGGCAACACGACCTGCATTGAGGTCACCACCGATGCCGGTCACACCATAATTCTCGACGCCGGCACGGGAATACGCCCCCTCGGACTCGACCTCATGGGACGGGGCCAAAAGACCTGCACCGTCTGCATCTCACACACTCACTGGGACCACATCCAGGGACTGCCATTCTTTGTGCCTCTGTTTGTGCCGGGCCACACGGTGAGGTTCTACGGAGCCTTTGACCCTGTGTACCAAAAGGACCTTCACACGATTCTCTCTCAGCAGATGGAGTATTGCTACTTTCCCGTTCGTGAGCTCGAGCTGAAGGCGGACATTGAGTACAACTCCTTGCGGGAGGGCGCTCAAGTCACGATTGGTGATGCCACGCTCACCAACGTCATGATGAACCACCCGGTGTTGACCTACGGCTATCGAATCGACTGCAACGGTAAGTCGATGTTCTTCTCTGGTGATCACGAGCCACCGCACAACATCTACGACTCCGATGACACATTCCATAGCGAGTATGAGCAGTTGATTGCGGCGAAGGTCGGACATATCTGCGATGTCGCTCGAGGCGTGGACCTCTTTATCGTCGATGCGCAGTACACCGAGCCCGAGCTGCTGACAAAGCGAGGCTGGGGCCACGGGACCTACACTTCGGGCATGTCGATGGCCAAGGCGGCCAAGGCAAAGAAGGTGGTCTTCACGCACCATGATCCGACCCGAACGGATGAGCAACTCGATACCATCAATGAGAAGCTGACTGGCAGCCGTCGGGCGCATGAACCGCCTCATGTCATCGCCTACGAAGGGCTAGAGTTCGAGCTCTAATGCAGACCCGTCAGCTACCCGGAACGGAGCTGAGCCTCTCGGTATTAGGGTTTGGGTGCTGGGCGATGGGCGGCAAGTACTGGGGCGACGACGTCACCGATGATGCGTCTACAGCCGCGGTTCATGCTGCGCTCGACGAGGGCATCAACTGGTTTGATACGGCCCCCCTCTATGGTGATGGTCATGCCGACGACGTCTTAGTCAAGGCCCTGGGCGACCGAAAGCGGGACGTGATTATTGCCACCAAGGTGGGTGTGCGACTCGGTGGCGAAGGAAGCCACGCCAGAAGCGACCTCACGCCTGCTTGGGTCATCGATGACACCGAGGCGAGCCTACGGCGCCTGGGCCTCGAGACCATCGACTTGCTCCAAGTCCACTGGCCATGCGACAGCGGAACACCGCTCGAGGATACGCTCGCTACACTCGAACAACTCAGGAGCCAAGGTAAGATTCGCTACTTTGGCCTCTGCAACTATGATGCAGCCGATGTACGTGTGGCAGCGGCCTCTCCTGGGATGGTCAGCCTGCAGACCCCCTACTCTCTCTTGCGCCGTGAGTTCGAGGGCCAACTCAGAGAGGCCGTCTGCAGCCCTCGGGAGCTCGGCATGTTGGCTTACGAGCCCCTATGTCGCGGCCTTCTTACCGGTAAATATCAGGGTGAGACTGTCTTTCCGAGCTCGGATATGCGCTCTTGGGATGACCGCTTCAGCGGGCCGAGGCTGCACCATGCGTTGGCCCTTGTTCGTGACCTGCAGCGTGTGGCCGACCGACTCAATGTCCCATGCTCGGCAGTCGCAGTCGCGTGGGTGATTGCCCAGCCGTCAGTTACCGCTGCAATCACAGGAGCGAAGACGGCCGACCAAATTCGCCAGAATGCCCAGGCGGCCCGAGTAGCCCTGCGCCCAAAGGTCATCAAGGTCGTCGACCAGATAGCCTCTATCCATGGCGGCTGGTGATGCGGTCGCTGCCCGACCTGTCCGACATTCAGTTGGTCAGCTGGGACATCGATGGAACGCTCTACGCACTCCCAGAATTCATGAGGGTGCTGAAGCGGGACCTCCTCCTTCGGATGTTTAGCCCCGCGTTTCCAAGGGCCTGGCGAGACCTCTGGCGCCTTGTCCGCTTCAAGCGACACATGGACAAGGTTCGGGCTGCGGGCGGCTCGTTGACCGTTCCACCTCTCGAGGGAAGGGACGCCATAGGCCAGACCATGGACGACCTTTACGCGAGACTTCTTCCACGCATCGGGGCGCTCCCCGGCATTGACGAGGTTCTCCAGTGGTTTCACGACCGCGGTATCCCACAGGTCGCACTCTCAGACTATCGACCAAGCACTAAGCTCCGAGCCTTGGGTATCGAGCATTACTTCTGCAGCGTGTATGCCGCTGAAGATCTGGGTCACCTCAAGCCCAGCCCAGTACCGTTCACCACCGTCCTTCGAGACCACCAAGTGGAGGCGTGCAACGCGCTGCACATTGGCGATCGGGAAGACACCGATGGTGAAGGGGCAAAGGGTGTGGGGATGCTGTACGCAATCCTCGGGATAGGCTACCCGACCGCAGGGGACCTCCTGAAGACCCTAAAACCCCACAAGAGAGACGATGACTGAACTAGGAAGCGGAAGTATCCGCAAGATGCGCAGTGAGTTGAGCGATGTGGTTCGCTACACCCTGCCGATTGGGGACTCCTCTGTCTCCATGAACGACATCATTGGCCAGCAAATCGAGCTGACTTTTCTGAATGAAATCAGATGCATAAGCTGTGGCCGAAGGACAAAGAAGAGCTTCTCTCAGGGTCACTGCTTCCCGTGTATGAAGTCGCTCGCTTCGTGTGACGGATGCATTGTCCGACCCGAGACCTGCCACTATGCCGCAGGCACCTGCAGAGAGCCCGAGTGGGGAGAGACCCACTGCCTCATCCCTCACACTGTCTACCTATCCAACACGGGCGGAACGAAGGTTGGGATTACCCGTGGCGGCAATGAACATGTTCGGTGGGTCGACCAGGGGGCCACACAAGCGCTTCCTATCTTTACCGTTCCTGAGCGGTTGGCATCCGGACTCGTGGAGGTGAAGCTCAAGGACCACATCAGCGACAAGACAAACTGGAGAAAGATGTTGTCCGGCGTCCCTGACGCCTGCGACCTCCACGCTCTGCGAGACGACCTGCTTCATCGCGCCGGGGACCTCGGCGGACCATCGCCCGTGGACGCCGACATCACCACCATCGACTACCCGGTCATGCGGTATCCCGACAAGATTAAGTCGCTCGATATCGAGAAGCTTGGGTCGATTGAGGGCACCTTGGAGGGCATCAAGGGCCAGTACCTGATGCTCGATGTCGGCGTCATCAATGTGAGGAAGTACACGGGCTACCTATGGCGCATCTCCGCACGATGACATCCGACCCGGGCCCCATCCGAGGGTTAGGTAGACGGTGTTCGTTCTGCACCCGAGCACGGACAGCCCGTGAGCCGTGAGCTTCGGCCGAGGCTGGAGATCATCGTCTTCGCATCGCTCAGCGTGGTGTTGCTGGGGTCGTTCGTATACGAGGCTTCCCCGCTCAATGGCGTGACTTGGTGCCCATGGAAGCGCGTGACCGGGTTCGACTGTGCCGGCTGCGGAATGACGCGGTCATTCTGCGCGATGAGTGATCTTCGATGGAGCGACGCGTTCGCGCTGCACCCAGCGGGCCCCATGATCTACCTCGGCGCAACCATACGATGGCTGCAGTCAATTTGGCGGATCTGGTCCCGGTCAGAAGCCGCAGCCCAACTTCCACCTGGCTTGATCCGCACCTACACCGGGGTGTTGTTCACTGTCTTCGTACTCCATATGGTGAGGACCATTCTGAGGTGGTCCTTCCCTTCCCTCTGAGCCCTCACGAGACCCTTGTTGCCCATCATCACCGACCATACTCTGAAGCTGAGTGATAGCTGCAAGCGGCGCGCGTGGCGGGTCACCTGGATCGCAGATGACGAACACAGCGCCGTCGGGCAGACGGGGCGGGCACTTCGACGAGACGCACTTCTAAGAGAGTTTGCCCAGATCAGCGGCGCCACCAACATCATGCCTAGAGGTAGCAGCTGGGCACACCGTGTCGTCGAGACCCGCCGACTGATCGATGACGGGGCGACAGAAATCATGGGCGCAGCATTTGAGGTGGACGGCGTCCAAGTCTCGATTGACCACATGAAGCGCGTGGAAGACACATGGGTGCTGACCACTGTGCGAGGGTCCACATCGAGAAAGGCCAGCCACGTCCGTACGCTTGGGCTCGGACTATGGGTCCTCAATGTGCTCAATGTTCCCGTTGGCGACGTCCGAGTTGCGACCGTCAACCCGCGGAGCGTCAGCCGCCGAGACCACACCTTTTTTACGACACGGAGCGTCTACAAGGCGGGTCTAGCGCTCGCACAGGGCCTCACCCAGACGATCGATGACCTTCGCGCAACCCTTCAAGCCGGGGAGCCTGAGGCCACCCCGGGGCGCCACTGCCGTAAGCCTGATCTCTGCCCGTACCTGCCTACCTGCCAGCCGGCAGAAGACCCGCAGGCTTTGGCGGACCTCTATCGAGTAAAGGCGAAGCTCATCAAGCAGCTTGAGGGCCAGGGTGTCACCCGGATTGCAGACATCCCATCCTCAATAGCGCTTCCGCCGATAGCGTCTCGTCAGCGAGATGCTCTCCAGAAAGGGGCCACAGTGGTCAGCCCGCAGCTTCGGGACCAGCTCGCCACCATTCGTCGCCCCACGGCGTACATCGACTTTGAAGCAATACAACCCGCGGTACCGCTCTGGCCGGGCACAGCGCCGTTCGCCATTGTGCCCGTACAGGTCTCGATTCACCGACTCGATGCCGACGGTTCGCTACACCATGCGTCCTGGCTGGCGCCTCCCATGGCGGACCCGCGACCCGAGCTCGCCCGCTTCGTGGCGCGCCACCTTGAGGGCGCAGAGACCCTGGTTGCCTACCATTCTACCTTCGAGCGGAGCATCTTGAAGCGGCTGGAGGCCTTCGCCAGCGAGAGGGCTGCAGCCATCCTGAGGGACTCATCTGAGCGGCTGGTGGACCTCCTCCCCATCATACGAGAAAACGTATATCACGTTGATTTCAAAGGTAAATTTAACCTAAAGTCCGTCGTTGGCGCGCTCATCCCCGATCTCTCTTATGACGACCTACAGATTCGCAGGGGCGATGAGGCAAGCCTGGTTCTCGAGGCGCACTGCAGGGGCAATGCCAGCGTCTTCGACTGGTCCGACACGGAACGCGAGCAAGCACTCCTCTCCTACTGTGCACGCGACACACTCGTGATGGTGCGCCTGGAAGAAACCCTCAGGGAATTAGTCGTCTCCGGTTAATGTCCTTCGAGAGACGTGATACACCCTCGCATGCTTGCGATACTCACTCCTATGCTTTTCCTCGGCACCGGGTGCGCCCCCTACCCTGAGGGCCTGCGACGCACGCCGGAGGGAACGGGCCCGATGGTGGTGGTCGACTGGGACGCCCGTCCCCTCCCCGAGATTCCGCTTCCGAATGACCTGGCCACTCGGCCCGACCCCACCTCAGTGACCGGGCTTCGCGTCAACATCTCAGAGCTTGCTCCAACGGAGATGGAGAGAGAGGCACGGCGGAAGATCAATGAGCTGACAGGCTTTGGCATCTACGCCCCGTTCACTGTGTCGTTTGATAAGCCCTTGGACCTTGATGAGATCCAGCATCGCCACGAGGATGACGGAAACTTTAAGGACGACGCATTCCTCCTGATCAATGTGGAGCCTGACTCGCCGGACTACCTTGAGCCGGTCCGCCTAGACGTCGGCCACGGCCGGTTTCCTCAGGACCTCGATGAGACCGACCGGTACTTCCCCAATGACCCCCGCAGCCACAGCCCAGCGCTCCTATTTGAGACCGAAGACGAGGACCTGAACCGAAACGGCATCCTTGATCCAGGTGAAGACACGGACAACGACGGCGTGCTCGATGCTGCCAATGTTTGGCCAGAGGGCGGCGATCCGCGCGAGGACTTGATGACCTGGTACGAGCGCGAAACCAACACGCTCATCGTCCGTCCCGTTGTCCCGCTTCGAGAGGAGACCCGCTATGCCGTCGTCCTCACCGAGCGCCTCATCGGCGAGGACGGCGAGCCCGTCCGTTCTCCCTGGGAGTTCGTCAACCACCTTCGCCAGACCGAGGCCCTACACCCCGCGATGCACGCCCTGCCTCGGTGGGGCCTCTCGGTTGAAGACGTTGCCTATGCTTGGGTCTTTACGACAGGGCGAATCACCGGCGACCTCGTCGACGCGAGACGAGGCCTGTACGGAGAAGGCCCCTTTGAGTGGCTTGAGGAGAGCTATCCAGCGCGCGTCGGTGAGGGCCTCACCATGCACGACAGCGATGCCCTTGAGGACCCGCTGCGGCTCCCCGTCAACTCGCTCCTCACGCCGGTCGCCGCCTTGGGTCTGTTCGGCGGCGATGAGTCCAGCGCGACCCTGCTCGCCGCGTATCAGAGCTTCGCGTCCGATATCGTCGGCGGCAGCTTTGAGACGCCATACCTCCTGATCGACACCGATGACGGCGGCCGCGACGACACCGATGAATACTGGAAGATGGACCCCATGACCGGTACGATGGTCGTGGGACCACAGCGGGTGGCTTTCACCTGCGTCTTGCCGAAGAGCACACCCGATGGAGGGCCCGCATCCGTCGCCTTCTTCGGACACGGCTATGGGTCAAGCCGCTTCGACATGTTCGGATTTGGTTGGGCGATGAACCGACTGGGAATGGCCGTTTGCGCGATGGACTTTCCGGGCCACGGGCCGTCGATCAGCGCAGACCAACTTGAGCAAGTCGAGGGCCTCCTCGGTAACCTCGGCTTGATGCCGTTCCTGGACCACCTGTTGGACTCGAGACAGCGGGATGTCGACAATGACGGCAAGCCAGAGTCCGGCGCTGACCAGTGGATCGCCGATAGCTTCCATACGCGTGACATGGTCCGTCAAGCCGCGCTCGATACAAGCCAACTCATCCGAGCGATGCGCGCCTGCGGTGAGGGTGAGATGGACACCGAGCAGGGCCCACGCACGACCTGTGACTGGAATGGAGATGGACTGGCAGACCTCGGTGGCCCAGATGCCGACTTCTTTATGGTGGGCGGCTCGCTGGGCGGCATCAACACGGCGGTGACCGCAGCAATAGAGCCCGAACTGGTCGCGACCGCCTCCATCGTCGGCGCAGGCGGCCTGATGGACATCGGTATTCGCTCTCCCCTCAAGGGTGTGGTCGAGGCGGTGGTTGGACGGCTCATCACGCCGCTAATCATCGGAACGCCAACGGAAGATGGTCAGCTAACCTTGAGTCAGCACGTCATCTCCGGGCGTGACCAAGCGAGCATTCCCTTCGCCAAGGTACCGATGAGCGTCAGCGGCGGGGAAGTTGTGGTTGAGAACCTAGTGAACGATGTCGTTCGACGCTTCAGGATTCCATCCGATGGCCGCCTTCGGGTTCCCATTCCCGCGGATGCAGCAGACCCCGTCGACAAGCGCGGGCTCTCTGGAATGCCCGAAGAAGGTCCCGGTGACGAGGTCTGGACGGTGGCTCAGAACGCAGGCCTCGGCGACCAGCTGAGGGTTACATTGTTCACGGCCGAGGGTGACGAGGTTGCAGTCATCGACACCTTTGAGCTGGAGGCGACCTTTGAAGGCATAACGTACCCGGCCGGCTCTCCTCTGGTCGCCGCGGCAGAGGGCCTGGGGCACCTTCGTGGTTCGCCGTCGCTCCGACGACTGGCGAGCTTCACCGGCATGATCATCGAGCCCGGTGACCCGATCGCCTACGCAAGAGCCTACATTGACGAGCCCTTCCCCGGGCTGGGGGGTCAGCCGAGAAACACGCTCATCGTACCGACTCCGGGTGACATGATCGTCGCCGTCAATGCGGAAATCGCGCTCGCACGCGCAGCAGGGATGGTCGACTATCAGACCATCGACCCCCGCTACGGCATGACCGTTGACCAATGGTTGGTCGATACTGAGGTCATTCGAGGCCTGGAGCAATACGGCCCCTGGGTAGGTGCAGATGGGCAGCCCGCGCTCTTCGACCCCGACAACCTCGACAATGGCACCGACGACTACGGTGCTCCGTCCCACGAGCCGCTTCGGGTGACGATCTCAACCTCAAGTGGCGTCAGCGGTATGCGAATTCCCTACGTGAATCCGACCGGCAGCCATGGGTTTGGGCTGCCGAACCCGTCGCTCTCATTCGACATCAACACCTTCGCTGTACACCAGATCGCGCGCTACTTCCAGAGCCGTGGTCAGGTCCTGACAGATGACCCGTGCATGGCTGACCATAGCTGTACGTGGCTACCCCCCTTTGAAGGAGGTGCCCCATGATCAGCGCCATTCTCGCCCTCCTGCCAACGACACTGGCAGCAGAAAAGGCAGGCCTCGAGGTGAAACCCGTGGTTGACGCATGGGTCGCGTACGACAAGACGTCGGCCTTCGCGGTTGATGCTGAAGGAACTCAGGGCGGCCAAGGCGGTCATATCGACGCGCGGCAGCGTGTCGGTGTGGAGTTTATCTCTGGCGATGTCTCGGTCGCTGTTGTGGTCGGTGGTCAGTCAGACCAGATCTGGGGAGACACATGGGATATCCCAGGCCACATCGATGAGCGCCACCGGCAGCGAGTAGGCTTTGAGCTACCCACCCTTCGACGGCTCGCGATGACGGCGGACCTCGACTACTTCCAGCTTGAGCTGGGCCTGACCACATCGAACTGGGGCCTAGGGATGCTCGCAAACGATGGCTACCGGGAGCCGTTCTTCGGTCAGCCAGAGTTTGGGGATCGCGTCGTCAGAGCTAGGATGACGACCAAGCCTTCCGCGGAGAGTCCGTGGTACTTCACCGCTGCCTTCGACCGAGTCCTACAGGACGAGGTATCGGTCAATGCCAGCACACAATGGACCAATCAAGCCATCGCGAGTGTC
Organism: uncultured Enterobacterales bacterium; assembly: GCA_964554315.1. GTDB lineage: Bacteria > Myxococcota_A > UBA796 > UBA796 > UBA796 > UBA796. Next base: position 15,641 of record CAZKOI010000027.1, read on the forward strand.
CTATGGCGGCGGGATGACGATCAGGCTGGCATCTACGGTGTCGTTCGGCGCCAAGACGAGCTCCTGAACTACCGCTCCACCCGCATCACAGTCCTCGATGCCTTTGCCGACCTTTCGCTGCCGATTGCCGATGAAGTCAACCTTCTGCTTGCAGCGGAAGGCGCGGGGATATCAGGGAAGACCAACCGATTTGTGACCTATGGGTCCCGAGACCGGCTCCATGTGCTCAGCGCAGGGGCTGTGGGCGTTGCCATGCTGGGGCTTAGAGACGACACCATCAAGCTGGGCGCCAGCAGCGGATTCGCGACCGGAGACGGCGATCCGAGCGACGATACTCTGCACGACTTCAGCTTCGACCGAAACTTTGATGTCGGCATGGTCCTCTTCGATGAAGTCATGGGCGGTATCGATGTCGCACACTACAACTTGGTCACCAATCCGGAGTATTCCGGGCAAGCTCCTGACGGAATCGAAGCCACCGTGCAAGAGGGTGCATTCAAGCGCGCGACCTACCTTCAGCCACGCCTCGAGACCCACCCACTACCGTGGATGCGTGTTCGCCTCGGCATGCTTTGGGCTTGGTCTACCGCGCCCGTATCGCACAGTTTCTACACCGTTCGGAACGGTGGTACACCGGTCAACCAGATGAACCAGCCGACGTCTGGCTACTCACTGGGTTCGGAGTTCGACTGGTCGGTACAGGTCGGGCCCTTTGTCGAGGGCGACCACTTTTTGGGCGACACCCGCGTCTCCATCCAAGGCGGCCACGCGTTCCTCGATAGCAATCTCGGGGGCGGCCGAGTGGACCGGTACCTCGTCATGTTTCACGCCCTGTGACGGTCCGCCAGAAGCTGGCCGAGGCATCGCCTCATGTATCACTAAAGGTCGCCGTCAGGAGACTGATCCAGGTCGCCAGACGACTTCACCGAGCCGGTGAGTCCGTCCCCGTCCGCAGTCGAGCCGAGGTCGAGCGCATCCTTGATCGGGCTCCACCCGCTGACTGGTCCGCCTCTTCTCTCAAAGAAGCCCTAGCCATGGTGGCTCATGCCAGCACAGAGGATGCCGAGAAGCACGCGCTTGAGCGGTGCCGGGAGGCGCTGAGCCCGCTGCTTTATCCTCTCGCTGAGTGTGACATCGAGTTGAGGGTCCATGCGACCGCATCCTGGCTGACGCCCGATGCGATCGACCAGTGGCTTGGAACAACAGGCGGCAGCATCGTCTGCAGCCCCAGCGAAGCCGCACGCTGGATTCATCACCTCGACGGGATGCTCATTGGCGGCGGTTCCATCCGTGTCTCAACCGAAGTAGAGCACAGGGTGCCTGCGGTAAGGCGATCCGACAGAGGTCGACGACGCAACGGACAGGTCAATCTTTGGCTCCCTCACTGGGACCCCGTCGGGCGACTGTCGCTGACTCCGAGAGCCCTGGCCGATCAGCATGCTCAGATGCTCGCGGAGTCAAAGCTGGTGGTCTTTGACCCGTTTTGTGGGCTGGGAGGCGATGCCATCGCCTTTGCGCTCAAGGGCCTAGAGGTGATCTCAGCCGAGGTGGACCGAGCCAGGCTGAAGCTTGCCGAGCAGAACGCGGCCGACTGGGGTGTTGCAGACCAGATTCAGTTTCACCATGGCAGCGGTCCCGCCCTAATCGAGGAATGGCGGCAACGGCATCCTTCCTATGCGCTGTACCTTGACCCCCCTTGGGGGGGCGCGTCTTGGGATCGCCAGGACATGGGCTGGTCAACGCTGTTTGAGGACTATCCCAAGATTGAGGACGCAGTCGCGCACGCTCAGCGCGTCGTCATCAAGCTCCCTCGTGCCTTTGACACCAACACGCTTTGTGGCGGGGAGGACTCCTGGCGCATTCAGCTGGCCCTTTCCTCAGGGACGGAGCATATGGCGGATCGCATACGGTTCATCGTGGCGTCTCGATAGCCGCCGAACCACGTTGATACTGAAAAGAGATGACTGTGCCACCTGTAATGGCATTGGAGAAAATTAAATTCAGCCAAAGTTGTCTTTTTGCGTGGCATATCCCTGTGCTGAAGTGCTATCAGGGCACCCATGGCTAAGAACAAGCTTCAACCCGATGAGCGGACCGTCCTCAGCGAGGACGAGTGCCTGTTTCACAAGGGCCCGCTGGCCTATCCTGGCCGACTCTCGCTGTATCAGGACCTCCTGCGCTTCAGCCCAGCTCGAGCGCTGGACAGACTCGCAGGGGCGGAGGATGTCGACATCAAGGTCGACCAAATCACCGAGCTCAGTGCCGGGGGCATAAACCACAACCTCGACATTCACATTGGCGATGCACTGTTCCGCTTCTCGGGTCGGGGCGCGATTCGCGTCCACAACCGCCTCCTCTCTGTGATTGCCGAGAGCGACCCATCGCAGGCAGATGAGACCTATTTCGAGCCCGGGGAGCGAGTCCTGCTGCAAGGCCAGGCGGAGTATTTCGTCAATGAACTCATCGGTGTCCGCGGTGAGCTCACCTTCACCGACAAGCGCCTCCGGTTTTCACCCGGCTTGGGCCTGGAGCAGCTCATCTGGAACACCACCAGCGTTGATGCACCCCTCTCGGCGATCAAGACCTGGAGGCTCCAAGGGATGAGGCGACGGCTGCACGTTGCGACCGACTCCGAGGAAATCATCATTGGTGGTCAACTCGCCCCGCAACTCTACAGCACGCTTGAAACCCTCTTGGGGGATGAAGAGACCTCCGTCTCCGCGGATGAGGTTGTGGTCGACACCTGGGAGGTCAGCCTCAGGCGTGGGCCGGTCGCGCATGTAGGCCAGTTGGAGTTTTCACCCACGCATGTTCACTTCAAGCCGACGGGCCTCATCGACGCACTGGTCGGCGTGAAGCCGTTCGACTTTGAGATCAGTGAGATCACACGCCTCTCCGTAAGAGGGTGGCCTGACAAGAAACTTCTCATCCGTGCAGGCCATGAGGTCTATGCGTTCACGATGGGCGATGTTGCTGAGCGTTTCGAAGACCTCAAGGCCCTCGTCAGGGATCGAAACTACCAGCTGGCGGTAAGGGGCAAGGCAGACACTACCCCTCGATATCAGGCGACGTTGGATTCTTGGACGTCTCGGGTGAACTACAAGCTCGGCGAGCAGATTGTCTTTTCAGCGTTCGCGATGGATCCGTTCGCGGACACAGAGGTTCGCTTTGGGTGGCTTCTACTGCTTCGGACCCGCGTTTTGTTCTTACCCCTCGGCGGACCTTCGTCGCGCGAGAAGTTCGTCGACATCCCGCTGGAAGACATCTGTCGTCTTGATGGTGGACCCCGGACTCGACAGGACCAAATCCTCATGTCGGCGAATGACGGACGATTTCGGTACCTCATCAGTGAGCGTGAGGGTGGCGTCGACGACTTCTGGTCTCAGTGCAGGTCTCCCACCCGCGTGCTTGAGTGGCAGACTCTCGGCCCTCGATCGACCTCGAGGGTGATGGGCAAGTGCCGCTTCTTGCGCATCATGAGCCATGGCGAGACGGTCGTCGACCTCTCGCCAGGGATGACCATCGAGCACGACTCCGGCGTCGCTATTGTGCTCCCTGGACAGCCCGGCTCGTCCGTTCCAATCGACACCTGGGTCACGGTTGAGATCGGACAAACCGAAGGCATCTACCAGATAGACTCCAAGGTCGTCCGGGTCACGATGACACCCCTCGAGGGGGTGGTCCCCAATCCCCAAGATACCCACCTCTTGATCGTCTCCTTCCCTCCATCGCTGCGCGTCTACAATCAGCGAGAGAGCTACCGAGTCACCACAGAGATCTCCCTGCGAGCGAGCCGCTTGGCCCAGACCGCAGACGGAGGAAGCTGGATGGCAACAGGCATGACCTTCCCATGTCGTGTCGTTGACATCTCACTGGGTGGGTGCGCTATCGAGACGACGCATGATCTGGACAACGGTGACCGCATCAGCCTCAATCTTCCTCTCCTCGATCAGTGGGTCGAGATTCGGGCCACATGCGTTCGGCAGATCAACCTCAACGACACTGAGAACAGCCGTCGCTTCGGGCTTGAGTTCCGCGAACTGTCCATGGCCCAGGAAGACATCCTGCACAAGGCTGTCATGACCCTGCAGCGGGAGACGATGGCGGACGAAGACGGCACTGAGTCTGATGAGGAAGAGTTGTAGAAAACTTCGATGCATCTGGTGTCAGACCGGATAGCCATGCGCAAGGAACATGTGGGCGTTGCCCAGACCTCACCGCGGGCAAGTCGAGGCCTGAATGGGCGACGATGTTGACTCGCGGTGCGACGCACTCAGCAATGTGGAGCGAGCCATGAAGAAGCGCTTTGATGTCATCTCACCAGTGGACGGGTCGAAGGTCCTGACCATGGAAGAAGCGAGCCCGGGTCAGATTGCCCGCTGCCTTGATGCGGCGACAGCTGCCGCGAGGACCTGGAAGCAGACCACCGTCGCCGAGCGGGTCGAGGTCGTTACCGCCTTCACCGCAGCACTGGGGTCCATGAGAGATGAGATTGCCGAGTCCCTCACGCTGTGCATGGGACGCCCCAGTCAATTCGCTGGCGGCGAGGTGGATGGAACCATCGACCGTGCGCTCTACATGGCCAGCATCGCCGAGACCTGCCTGAGCGATATTGTACCCGAGACTAAGCGGGGTTTCGAGCGGCGCATCAAGCGTGACCCTCTGGGTACAGTGCTGGTTCTCTCCCCTTGGAACTATCCCTACCTCACGGCCGTCAACGCCGTCGTTCCCGCACTACTGTGCGGCAACTCCGTCATTCTAAAGCACAGTGACCAAACACCGCTTGCCGCAGAACACTTCAAGCGAGCCTTCAAGAGCGCCGGCCTCGATGAGAATGTGTTCCAGGTTCTCCACATGAACCACGAGGCGACCGCTCAGGTGCTCGGCGACGACTGCATTGACCACGTCGCGTTTACGGGCTCTGTCGAGGGCGGCGCTGCCGTCTCCTTGGCCTTGGCCAAGCGCACCGGTCGAAAGCGCTTCATTGGGTCTGGGATGGAGCTGGGCGGAAACGACCCGGCTTACATTCGGGCTGATGCAAACATCCCCCATGCGGCTGTTAATGTCATCGAGGGCGCCCTCTTCAATAGCGGGCAGTCATGCTGTGGAATCGAGCGGGTCTACGTACACGAGGCGGTGGCGGCCGAGTTCATCGATGCAGCCGTCGCGGAGGCTAGCGCCTACGTCCTCGGTGATCCGCGACTGAAGCAGACCACCCTCGGCCCTTTGGCTCGTCGTCGC
>CAZKOI010000028.1:0-20686 GCA_964554315.1 uncultured Enterobacterales bacterium
TGCCCTCAAAGATGATCTGCGTGCCGTCTGGAACATTGAATGCGCCGTACAGCGAGGCGAAGAGGCGTCGAAGCGCGGCGGGAGAGAGCAGCGAGGGTGTCCCGCCACCGAAGTAGACAGAGGTGAAGGTGCTCTCCGAAAAGATGGGCGCGAAGAGGGAGATCTCGCCGTGAAGCTGCTCCAAGTAAGCGTCCATCATGGCGCGATCGAACCGGTCGGTCTTGGCGCAGTAGCAGAACGTGCAGGCGACGGTGCAGAAGGGTGAGTGGACGTACAGGCCCAGCTTCTGGGGCGCCGTGCCGTTCGAGATCCGCTTCACGGTCTGACGCCAGCCGCTCAGAATCTCTTCTTCCGAAACGATCTTCCCGAGGGGATCGACGTGAGGGTAGAGGTCTTGGGTGACGATGGCTTTGTAGCCGACGAAGCTGGCCCAGTGAATCTCCTCGCTGTGCGTGGCCTTGGCCTGGGCCGCCTGCGCCTCTTCGACGCGGGTCTCGGGCAGCGGCAGCGGCTGAGCATCAGGCGCAGGCCTCATTTCGACGGGGGACCCGCCTCCGGTGGGAACGAGTAGGTCGCCCTTGTCAGCCCGCTTCAGCACAGCGATGAACTGGCGCGCGACGAGCTCGCCATTGCCCGGCAGAGGCCCTGCTTCAGGCGGATGGTGAATGGAGATGTCCATTGACGCTGTTGACGCGTATGAGCCGGCTTGTTGGGGCGGTTGGACGAGCAGGTAGAGGTTCCCTCGATCGAGCTCGAGGCGGACGAGGATTCCGCTGGTGTGGGCCTCGGCCGTGCATGCGTATACGCTGTGGTCGTGCTTGGTGTACAGCGTGCAGAGTCGCTGGAGCCACTGAAGTGCGTCTTTTGCCATCTGGATGCCTAAGGTCTACCGTTCTCGGTTGCCACGTACAGTCTACGCCCTCTTGGAAGGTGCGAGGTGGAGTGGGGGAAATCTTGCACACTCGGCTCGATGTCCGCGCAGCAGAGAATTGCACGTGGGCACCAATTCAGGGTGCATTTAGCGTGGGAACACTTGGCGATAATTCGGGGTTTGGGTATCATACAATCTCTGCCTGGAGGGTGTTTCGGACCGATCATTTGGCCCCCGTGTTTTCCACTTGGGAACCCGCACTTACTGTGGATGGCAAGCCTTTATGAAAAGGTAGGCAAAAGCAGTAATCATGGTACCCCCCTGTTGTTTTGGGGGGGCCGTAGAGACAGTCCTCACCACCAAGGTGGTCCCCCTTCCCCGGCTGACGCCGGGGAAGGCATTCCCGTAGGGGGTCTACATGTTCACTCTGCTCTTGTCGGCTCTCGCAATGGCCTCTTCCGGAGGAGAGGGCTCCGGCCTCGCTCCTGAGGATAGCGTCGCGTTGTCCCCGCCCGAAGCGACGGCGCAGGCCCCCTCCCAGCGCGAGCTGCTGGACGAGGGCGTGGCGCTGCGTCGCATCGGTGCATTCGGAGATGCGGAGGACATGCTCTCGCGGGCGAGCGCACTGACGGGTGAGGTCGACGAAGAGGTGGCATATCAGTCGGGTGTTTTGCTGGAGGTCCAAGAACGTTGGGCGGATGCAGCCAGCAAGTACCTCGAGGTTGCCGAGCGCTGGCCCCAGAGCGCAAGCGCCAAGGACGCGAGGTTCAGGCGTGCGTATTGCCTCGAGGAGCTGGGTGACCACAAGGGCGCCACCCAGGCCGTCAAGCGGCTGCAGAGAGAAGGTCAGTGGAGTCTCGCCGACGAGCGGACCATGGCCTTGCAGCGCGGGATCACCGAGGTGCGGGGAGGGAAGACTCGGCGGGGCGTCCGTCGCATCCTTCGGGCGCTCGATTCGGGCCAGGATGACCGCACCTGGATCCGGGCAAAGGCGCGCCTGGCGTTGGTTCGAGCGCAGCTCGAGAGAGCGGCGAAAATCAAGCTCCGGGGAGACAAACGGGCGGCGAAGCGGCTCAAAAAGCGCGCTGCGCTGCTGAGTGCTGCCGAGAAACAGGCGATTGTGATGTTCAACCTCGGCGAGCCGGAGTTTGCGCTTGAGGGGCTCCTCTTGCTGGGTGACGGGTACATGGAGCTCTACGAGACCATGGTGACCTATGTGCCTCCGCGGAGTGTGGATGACCCCGAGACGTACCGGGAGGTCGTCATGAGCAAGGCTGCGATCCTAAAGACGAAGGCTCATGCTCGCTATGATGAGGGGGTTCGAGTGGCGGCACGCACACAGTGGGTGGGCTCTGTCACGGGCCGCTTGCAGGCGAAGAGAGACCGTCTGGCGCCTCAGTTGGATCCGGCTCCCGCACCCTGAGCTTTCGACTCCGACTGCACCATTCGGACGAAGCGGTCTGCACCTTCATAGGGCCCGAAGTGACACGGAACGCTGCGGTCGGCTCCTCTCACGGTGATGGTGACCCGGACATCGGATGCCTGGACGACGTCGGTATCGAGGACCTCGCCCCAGCGTAGGTGGGTCGCCGCGCCGTCCTCGACTCGCCCAACACCGGTGCGGTTGATCACGCAAGCGCGGGTCCCATCAAAGGCAGGGCTCTCATCATGCCACGCGGCCGGTACTTCGGTGAGCGCCAAGAGGCCTACGTCGCGCATGGGCTGGAGTCGCCAGGTCTGCACTTCTGATCCATGCACCAGAGTGCGAGCTTCCTCTGGCTCTGAGTTGACCAAGGCCACCGTTGCACCAAACATGCCGACCAAACCCAGCCCGCAGATGAACATCAACACCAGCGCATAGAGGCCCATCCCGCAGCCCGGCAGGCCATCGATGGTCGGGTCTTTGGGGGCGTCTTCCATACCCGGAGGGGTATCCCTGTGTCGATGGATGGGCTACGCAGACAGCATGGCACCTGTGGCATTCTTTGACCTCGATCGCACGCTCTTGGACTGTAATTCCGCCACCCTGTGGGTGCGTAGACAGGTGAGGGAGGGGCACCTAAGCCGCAAGAAGGCTGCCGGTATGGGCCTCAAGATAGGCCTCTACAACCTTGGTTTTGGAAACGTTGAGGACGCCGTAAACGCGGCCATTCGTGACCTTCAAGGGCAGCTTGAGGAGGACATTCGGGACCGAACTCGGGCCTTCTGGGCTGAGGAGGTGGCCCACCGCGTACGCCTCGGCGCGCCTGCTGTGCTTCGCGCTCATCGCAACCGGGGTGAGCGCCTTGTTCTGCTCACGGGGAGCTCGATCTATATGTCCGAGTGTGTCCTCGACGCCCTTGAGATGGACGACGCCCTCTGTACCCGCTTTGAGGTCGTGGACGGGGTCTTCACGGGCAGCGGAAGCCTCTGCTATGGCGACGCAAAACGGGTCGCGGCAGAGGCGTATCTGGCGGGCACGGGGGTGGAATTGGCGGACTGTGCTTTCTATACCGACAGCTACACGGACCTACCGGTGATGGCGTTGGTGGGTCGCCCTGTGGCCGTACACCCTGACCCTCGACTCAAGCGCCACGCTCGAAAGGAAGGCTGGCGCATCGAGTCCTGGGATGAACCGTTTGAGGGCGATCCTGCCTAGAGACCCTCTTGACTTGGCCCCTCAGAGAGCGAGGCGCGCCAGGACGCCAAGGCTGGAAACACCTCTGGAGGCGGACAAAAAACCTGTGGAGGCAAGCCTGTTGGGGCTCCGTCGGGGCCACAGAGAACGCGCTTTAGGACAAAATCACCCAGCAGAGGGTTGCGCCGAAAGAGCCGGGACAAGGGGGCCCGATCTTCCCATCGGATGAGGCCGAGGCCCCACAGCTGGGTCAGGTTGATCAGCGGGTTGATGCCGGGAATCGGATAGTCCGATCCGTTCACGAGTCGGTGATGAAGGTCGGCTCGGGCCATGAGGCGCGGGCCGGCGTGGGACACCCGGTTGAACAGCAGAATAGCCGAGGTCTCGCCATAGAGACGTCCCTCATACGTGGCGTCGTCCATCATTCGAAGGAATAGGTCGAAGGCTCGCTCCGGTGGGTGGCCCGGAGCATCGAGATCCTTGGAGTGACCGTGGCTCGCACAATGGGCCACGACGACTCGAACGCCCGCATCGAGTGCAGCCCGCAGGCGCAGCGGATTGCCAAGCTCTTGGGTGTCGGGGGACGGGACGGCAGACTCTTCCCCTCCGTGGCTAATGAGCGTGAGTCCACGCTCCGCCATGACCCTATAGCTCGCTTCGCACAGCGCGCTGGCGGGATCGATGTGCATGGCGTTGGGGAGCCACTTTATCGCCACAGCGCCGCGGTCAGCGGCTTCATGGAGAGCCTCCGCAGCATCCCGCCGATAGGGGTGGACCGAGGCGCACGGCGCAAACCGCTCCGAGAGGGCAACCGCTCGAAACATATGGTCGTTGGGCACACTGAAGATGGATGCCTCTGGTCGGGGTCGGCCCTCTTCATCATGGACCTGGTCAAAGGCCATCAAGAGGGATGTGCCTCGTGTAGGGAGAGACTCGACCCGATCCCGTAGGACGTCCAGGTAGTCTTGATCGACCCGCTCCATGTCGCGAATGCCGCTGGCCTTTATGTAGGCGCGAAAGCGAATCCAGTTTAAGGGGTGGGAGATACCAGCGGTCATGTGAGGATGCACCTGCACGCCGGTACCCCCGTGACCCAGACCGACGACGTGGTTGTGGACGTCGACGAACAAGTCAGGGTCGATGCCGCTCATCGCACGAGCAATGAGCGCGTCTTCGGTTGAACGAGCGGCGGCGGCTTCGGGGCACATCAGACCCGCACAGCCTCCTACGAGGAAGGCCCGCCGCGTGATCATGTGAGGCTCTGGACTTCGCCTTCGACTGTCCCGGAGGGAAGCGCAATCTTCACCGCTTGTCCGTTCGTCCAGGCACTCTTCCGCAGGACGGCCAGCCCAACCGTGCCGTGGTCGGTTGGCGCAGCTGAGGTGATGGTGCCGACCTGCTCCTCGCCGAGGTGGACCGGTGCACCGGGTAGCTCGTCGGGAGGGGCGTCCACAAGGATGCGGTGAATCATCTTGTTGACTTGGCCCTTCACGTCGACCCGATTGATGACCTCCTGGCCGAGATAGCAGCCCTTGTTGAAGCTGCACACCTCGCTGTCGATACGCAGCTCATGAACCATGGATTTTTCGGTACCGTCGACGGGCCAGCGCGGCCGACCGTGTCCGATGCGCAGGTGCTCGAGCGCCAAGAATCCAACGGGAAATGCGCCCGCGTCGACGAGCGCTTGGTAGGTCGAGGAGAGGCGAGCGCTGGGTATCAACAGATCGACCCCACCCAGACCGGTTCGATCCTTGTGGGTGACAAGGATGCCCGAATCCGTGCGTACATGATGCCCTGTGGCGGGCCGAGGAAGTCCCGCAGCGGCCAGGATGTCCATGGTTTGTGGACCCTGAACGGTCAGCACCCAAGGGTCGGCTTCGAAAACCTCCATCTCGACGTCGTCGAACACAATGTACAGCCCATATCGGGCCTCGAACCATTCAGCCGTGACTCCCTCAAGGATGCCGTCGAAGGCATCTTCAGCGGTGCACAGCACGTCGATCAGGCCTTGAACCCGCCCACGGTCGTCGCACATAGCACTACGGATGCTCTCGCCGGGCTTCATGTCTCGGATGTTGTTGGTGAACATCCCGTTAGCGAACCGGCGAGCGTCGGGCCCACAGAGCCGCACGGTGTGCACGTGGCTGAGATCGGCGACGCCTGCGCCTGCTTGCATCTCAGCGACCTCTCTGGAGGTGGAGCTCATGGTCAAGACCACTGGAGCGCCATCGACCTCCCCCGTGACGGAGGCCTGCTGCTCAAGGTTGAGGGGTGATGTCATCAGTCGTACTCCATTCCATCGGGCTTCGAGCGGTCGATAATTACCGTGGCACCGTCTGCGTCTACGTCCACATCGGCGAGCTGGTCGGGGGACAAGAACTTAGGGGTCGGGGTAGAGACCTCGATGCGCTCAGTCGCGTCTTGCTCGGTCGTCGTACCCGAAGGATGTGTTCGCTGTGTGGGTCTCTCATCGACGGGTGTGAGCGTCACCCTCGGCTCGGGTACTTTGGGACGAGTCGAGTCATCGGGATGGACCTCGATCCCTATCGGCCCAGAAACACCGGCCGAGGGGTCGGGGCGAGCCGGTGGGCGCGCGGGAGCGACTCGAGTCGGGGGCGGCGACAGCGGGAAGGGCAGCGCTTCCTCCGGCCGTCCATGGTCGTCGGCCGTCGAATGAACCACGTCGACTGTCATGGGGGGAGGCGTTGGCGGGGGGGCGACGCTGTTCGCCTGCTGGCGGGTTCGATACCAGATGAAAGCTCCGCCCACGACCACGACCAGCAGGAAGGTGCCCAGGAAGGCCAGGCCCATCACAACGAGGTGGTCTCCAGTCAGTTGCTGCACGTACGCTCCAGAGGTCTACTCTACCTCAGTGAGGTCGGCTGCCCATACGCCGTTACCGCCCCAGTCTGTCACCAAGAGGGGGTGGCCACCGGCCATTCGGCCGGGTCGGCGCACGCCGGGGAGGTCCAGGCGCCGGTCCGTCCCGACCTCAAACACACCCCAGTCGGGGTTCGTTCCCCAGAGGGTTCCATCGACCACGTGCAGACCGTTCACGGCCCGTGCGTCGATCACCTCGGGTGCCCCTCCAGGCCACGAAATTTGAACGACCCCATCCTCTCCACCGGCGTAGATGTGCGCCTCGCCTGCCGCGAGCGTGCTCGGCTCAGAGAGTGGAACACTCAGTTGTTCCACGGTGGAGCCGCCGTCACGAATGACGAAGAGCGTCTCCAGGGTCGTGTCTGCCAACACCCAGGCGCCGTCAGGAGCGAGGCAGAGATCCCGAGGCTCTCTAAACACCGTCGGGCCGGCAGCATCGGCAATGACCCGGCCGGTTCGTCCCTCCAGCTCCATCAGCGCTCCGGACTGTCGGTGATTGGATGTGCTGTAGAAGATGGTGTCGCCGGACCACTCGATCCCGAACACCGCACCGAGGTTGTCGGTGTGGGTCTCGACCCATCCCGTGGACGGATCCCAGACGTCGATGGCGTGCTCAGCAATGCTCGTAAAGATTCGTCCGTCGGGTGAGGTGGTGATGTCGAAGGGTTCGCCCACGATCTCGAACAAGGCAGTGGCCTCGACGGGCTCAGGTGGCGGGTCATCCGCATCGGGCGGAGAGGGGTCTGCTGCCGGTCCGTCGGCCGTGCCCTCCGTCCCGGTGTCGTCTGCCTTGGGTTCGGCGGCGCAACCGTGGGCGAGTGAGCCGGAGAGCGATAGCAAGAGGAAGAGTCTCATGGCTTCATCCTGCCATGTGTGGAGGCAACTTGCCGACGATGAGTGACGTGATGGCCTGGATCGATCCCAGCCAGTGGGGCTTCGGGTGGCTCGACCCGAGGACTGCCTGCGTTGTGATTGCTTTTCTGTTGATGTTCGCAGGCTCGCGTTTGTACCGGCTTATGCTGGTCGGACCCGGCTTCGCAGGGGGCATATTGCTCGCGCATCATTACGCGCCCGCGGGCAACGATCTGTTCAAGATGTTGGTCATCTTCGGGACGGGTCTGATCGGAGCACTGGTTCTCCACCTGATGGAGCAAACCGCTCAGCGCGTAGTGGGTGTGGCCATCGCGGTGGGCGTCACCATGGCGCTCGCTCCACAGATCTTCGGAAACAAGATTCCTTGGTATCTGAACTATGTGGCGGGTGTCCTAGGAGCGGTCGGCTTTCCGATCATCTACGAGCGGGCGCTGCCGCTCCTGACGGCGCTGTTGGGCGCGCTGGTCCTCGCGTGGTCGATCGGTAACGAGCGCAACATCTGGATGGTCGCCTTGTTCGCGATCATCGGCACGGTCGTTCAGACCCTCTCTGGCGGTCGTCGCTAGGGCGCTGCCGTACGGGTCTTCTCGCTGCCCTCTTCGTAGCCCTCGTCGACGGCATCGTCGACGGCATCGTCGTCGGCCTCCTCGGCATCTTCATCGTCGCGTTCGGCATCCTCATCCCCTCCGTCGTCCCCGTCGGATGGAGTCCCTGTGTCCTCTGGAGGCGGGAGTGTTCCCCCGTGCCTCTTCATTCGCTTGAGGAAGCGCGTATCGTTGTTCTTGGCAGGTCGACTTAGGGTGACCCAGTCCTCGACGGGGGCGGGCTCAATGCCGTCGCCCTCCAAGAAAGGAAGCAACTCGCGGCCTAGCTCCGCCACGACTTCAGGATGGTCTTCCGCCCTATCCACGCGGTTGACGGGGTCGGCCACACGGTCGTAGAGGTCAACGCGCATTCCTTCCTTCATCGCGTGCCAAACCAACTTCCAGCGCCCTCGCTGGACAGCCCGATCCTTGGCGGCAATGAGGTGTGGAAGAAACTTTGTTCGAATGTGGACCTGGTCGGCCACCGGATCGAAGCGATAGCGCTTGCTGACGCTCTTGAAGGGGTAGCGCTTGTGGCCCTTGACCCAATACCGTGGCTCGCTGAGGCCGGTCTCCATGTACACCAGTCGCTCGCTCTCGCCGTGGTCCGGCTCGACCATCGACATCACGCTCTTGCCGTCGAGCTCACCGGGCCAAGTGAGACCGAAGAGCTCGGCCACCGTGGGTGCGAAGTCGATCAGGCGTATGGGATCGCTGATCTGCTCACCCGCATGACGTCCATCCGGAAACCGAATCGCGAACACGACGTTGGAGTGACCTTCGCCGTACATGTGGAAGCCATGATTGGGACCGCGCCACTTGTAGGGGAGATCGGTGTCCCAGATTTCCTCTCCGTGGTCGCTGAAGAGGACAACCACCGTGTTGTCGAGCAGGCCGCTCTGCTCGAGCTCGCCCATGATCTCACCGACGAGGTCGTCCGCCATCCGAATCCCGGCGTCGTAGATGCGCAGGTCCTGCTCCGCGATCCGCTTCGCCTTCTCACCCTTTGCGCCCTCGACGTCGTTCACCACAAGCGAGGACCCTGAAGCCGAGTAACGGAAGCGGTTGGGCCCGGTGTAGCCCCTCTGCCCGAACATCGAGTGCCACGGATACACCCGATCGCCGGGCACATGGAGGACACAAGAGTGCATGGCGTAGAAGAAGCGCTCGCTCCGCGACATCTCCGCCAAGCCATCGACAGACCACTGAACAAAGTCGTCAGGGCGATAAGATGCGCCGAACGCCTGGTTGTAGGCTTGGACGGGCAGAAAGAAGAAGCCCAGCCGGTTGTTCAGCAGGCCGTGGAACGCGCGAAATCGCGGCTCGTTCACGCTGATGGCGAAATTCTGGAGGCCGACTGTGGGCTGGCGAATCAGGTCGAAACCGGTGCCGGGGACCATGTACGAGAACCGGCTATCGTCCGTCGCGAACCCCGTCGCGAAGCCCGCGGCCTTCATCACTTGGGGCAGCAGAGGCGCCTCGGGAATCAGTCGATCGGCGGTCGGCAGGTTGTCCCTGATCCCGTGCGCTGTTGGCCAGCGCCCCGACATGGTGGTGGTCCAGGCCGGATAGGTTCTCGATATCTGCGAGAACGCTTGGGTGAAGACCAGACTCTCGCCCAGGAAGGCGTCGATGTGGGGGCTGGTCTGGCGCTCGTTCCCGAAGTGGCTGAGGCGGTCCCCGCGAAGCGCATCGACTCCGATCAGGACGAGGTTTAAGCCCTCATTATCTTGCGCTCGCTGGGCTTTTAGAGGGAGGGTGGCCCATGCAAAAGCGCCGATCAGAGCACCGACGGCCAGGACTCTCGCCACAAAGCTTCGCGGGTGTCCTCGACCCCACTGCAACCAGCCAACGGCGACGACGGTCAGTCCTGTGAGGGCCCAGGCTCCATCGACCCAGGCGGGGGATCCCGTATCGACCCACCACCTTCGGAGCGGGTAGCCGGCGTACAGAGCGGGGAAGGTGATCATCTGGCGGGCGATGCCGAGGAGGGTGCCGGTCAGGAGGAGCACCAGCGAAGTCTTGAGCCACAGGGGTCGCGGGAGGGGGCCCGGAGAGAGCACTCGGTGGAGCCCGTTGAGGAGCAGACCGACCAAGAAGCCCAGCATCAGGTAGGCAGCCGCGGCCCCACCAACGAAGGCGATTACGGCCTCCTGGAGGGCGTCCATGGTGGCTTGGTCCGTGCGAATTCGCGCAGTGGCTCGGACCAGCTGGTAGTAGCTGTCCACCGCATCCCAGATGAACAATCCTGTCAACCACGCCAGACCGAGGACGGCGTCACGTCGCAGGGGGTGTTTGAATGGGCGTGGCATGGTGGATGTCGGGTGGAAGGATAGGAAAGGGGGCGTATCACGGTGCGCCGATGTCCGACGGTCCTAGGGAAGAAAGCACATATTAGCTTCTCGGTGGCCCTGATGTCCGATAAGGTAAGGGAGCAGGGGGGGCCGTGCCTTGAGAGTCATGCTTATCAATCCACCGATCGACTGCGTGCTTGAGAATGGGCACGTCTCGCCGGTGACCTCGTACTTGTTCTACAACTCGGCCCCACTGGGACTGCTGTACATCGCATCCACACTGGAGGCAGCAGGACACACTGTCGCTGCCATTGATGGTGCCGCGGAGCAACTCAACGTCGCGAAGGTGGTCCAGCGCGTGGTCGACTTCAAGCCCGACGTGATTGGTGTGGGCTCGTTCACGGTGAGCTTTGAGACGACCCGTCGGCTGGCTGACAAGCTGAAGGAGGTCCTGCCGAACGTTCCCATCGTCCTCGGGAGCTACCATGTGACGCTCGTCCCAGAAGATGCGATGGCGGATGATGCCTTCGATGTGGGCGTACTGGGTGAGGGTGAGCACACCATGCTGGAGCTGGTGGACTACTACGAACACGGAGGAAACCTGAGCGAAATCGACGGCATCTGCTACCGGCTTGATGACGGCACGCTCCACTTCACGCCCAAGCGAAAGAAGTTCAAGGACTTGGATGAGTTGCCGTTTCCAGCCCGCCACCTCCTTCCCCCCAACATCTACCGCCCCGTGCCTGTAGATGAGCACGCGTTCCCCAAATTCTCGATGGTCACGAGCCGCGGCTGCCCGCATGCTTGCGCGTTCTGCCAGAAGTCTAGGACGGGCTATCGCAGCCATAGCCCGGAATTCATCGTCGATGAGATCGAACACTTGGTGAGAGACTTTGGGGTCAAGGATATCGCCTTCGTTGACTCGCTCTTCTGCGCGAACAAGAAGCGGGTGCACGCGATCTGCGACGAGATCCTTCGACGGGGTGTCAAGGTGAGCTGGACCTGCTCGAGTCGGGTCGAGGTGGTGGACAAGCCTCTCTTGGAGAAGATGAAGGCGGCCGGGTGCTGGCGCACACGCTTTGGCGTGGAGTCGGGCTCAGACCAGGTGCTCGACTTCATATCGAAGGGCATCACCAAAGAAAAAATTCGGAACGCCATCACCTGGGCGGACGAGGTGGGTCTGCGCCCCAAGGCCTTCTTCATGGTGGGTCATATGCCGGATACGCGTGAGACCATCCTGGAGACTATCGAGTTTGCCAAGTCGATCCCGCTCCACGACGTCACCGTCCAAATCAACACCATCTTGCCGCAGACGCCTCAGGAAGAAATTTGGAAGCGTGAGGGTGAGAAGTGGGGTCGGGTTGTGAGTCCCAGCACAGACGAGAAGTCGTTCTGGGAACCAACCTTCGTGCCCTGGGGCTTGGAGCCAGAGGACATCATCGAGCTGCATCGGCGGTTCTACCGAGAGTTCTACTTCCGTCCCATCACGCTGGCGCGGCATGGGGAGAACATGAAGAGTTGGGCGGACGTGCGCAAGTATGTGGCTGCGTCCAACCTGTTCACTTTTCTGTTCTTCAACAAGGAGCGACCGGCGCTCGAGAAGCTCCGGCAGTTGTTTGGGTCCGGTGGGCTGGACGCCGCGGCCGCGAAGTAGTGGGCGGCTCCTCGCGGCGGTGATCGCAGCGGGCTGCGGGTCTCCCGCACGAGAGTCGCCAGCCGCCGCTGCCGTGGAGTCCTTTCGAGAGGACCCGGTTCGGGCCGAGGAGATGCTGGCGGGGCTGGACGCCGTCAGTCGAATCAAGGCCGTCGCGCAGATTGTGGATGAGGACCCCCAGTCCGCGGGTGTGCTCTGTAAAGGCTTGCCCCACGGCGTTAGTCGAGACCGGTGTGAGTACGCGGGTACTCGAGTGCACCTTTGGTCGCCTCCCGAAGACACCGAGACGCCGGCTCGCGCAGGCCGTGGCCATGGGCGCTCGACCCTCGCTCCCAGTGATGTACCGGCCTCAAGCTGGGCGCAGCTCGAGGTCTCCTCGGACGCAAGCGTCGCGGATCCGCAGGCTCAGGCCTGGGCGGCGGCTGTCGGCGCTGCTCGTGGGGGCAGTGCAGAGGCGTCCGCACGAGCGTGTGCCCAGCTACGCGGTGGAGAGCGTTGGCGACACGATTGCTTCTATCAGGTGGCCACGGCTCGCCTGGAGCAGCTGGGACGAGTCAGCTTGTCCGAGGCGATGGCGCTTTGCGGCGCATCTGGACCTCACCGCGGCCAGTGTGTAGAGGCATTGATTGACCAGCTGGCGGAAGGAGCGCCGCCATCCAGTGCGGGGGATGCGGTGACCTGGGCGCCTGTCCTCATGGGTGCCCACAGTCTGCGCTCGTTGGATCTTGACGAGGACCTCAGCGGCCGTCTCCTCGATCTGTTCTGGGCTCGAGTAGCGCTACACAGCGTCTATGCGGCTGTCGACCTCTCGGGAGATGCGTTCGACGCCTTGCCTAGGGCTGCCCATCCCCACCTTCGCTCCGCGCTTGCACAGCGTGGTGTCTCTGGGCTTCATCCGAACACGACACTCGCTGAAGCCGTTGGTGTTGCTCGGGGCGTGGTTAGTCGCAGGTTGGAGGGTCCGGTGGCTCAGTTTGGCGGACTACCGCTACCGGAGATCGTGGATTTTTGGGCGGTTGATGGCCCCGGCGAGGCCCACATGGCGGCCCAATCCTACCTGGGTGTCTCTCGGCGAACGACAGCGAATGAACCCGAGACCGATCTCATCATCGCGGTCGTTGAGGCCGCGGCTCGAACTCAGCCGCCCATGACGGCGGTGATTCAGGATGCTCGAATCCACGCCGACCAGCGCGTCCGATGGACTGCGGCTAGGCTGAGTGATGCGCTGGGTGCGGAGGCGCTGGGTTTGGCTCCACGGGAGGCGTCGCAAGAGCCCGGCGCGCCGAACTGAGGTTAGTGATGGCGTCGAGCGTCGCATTACCGAGGCCATCCCCAAGTCCACGGAAGAACCCTCGGAGCGGGCGACCGGGGCCAACCTCGATGATGCGGTCGGGACCAAGAGAGCAGAGCGCCACCATGTTGTCGACCCACCGCACGGTGCCCGAGATTTGGCGAGTCAGACGATCGACCAGGCCTTCGCGGGTCCCGTCGTGGAAGCGTCCCGAGGTGTTCGATGTGACGCAACGACTGGGTTCAACGCTCCATTCCTGTGATGCATCGAACAGCAAGGACGCAAAGCCCGGCTCAATCGGCGCCATCATCCGCGAGTGAAAGGGTGCGCTGACGCTGAGCATACGAACCTTGGCGCCCATGCCCTCAGGCCGATCGCGGTAGCGCTCCGTCGCCATCTCAACCGCGGTCGCTTCACCGCTGATGACCACCTGGTTGTGAGCGTTGTGATTTGCGATGTCGACTTGAAGGCCTGACAAACACGCCTCCAGACGGCTGACGGACAAGTCCGACTGCATGATGGCCGCCATGGTCCCGACCCCAGCGGGAACGGCCTCTTGCATCCGGCGACCGCGCTCTTGGACGATATGAACGGCCTGTGCGAGGGGAATCACCTCAGCGGCAACCAGCGCTGTGTACTCTCCCAAGCTGTGGCCACCGAACGCCGCTCCCTTCAGGCCGAACTCCGACTCAAGAGTGCGCCACATTGCGATCTCGGCGGTGAGGATGGCGGGCTGGGTGAACTCGGTGAGGTTGAGGCGATCATCCTCCTCGAAGCACAACCGAGCAACGTCCATGTTTAGGGCAGTGGAGGCCTCGGCGAAGACGTCTCGAGCCACTGGAGAGGCCTCAAAGAAATCTTGCGCCATGCCCGTTCTTTGGGAGCCCTGACCTGGGAACACAATAACGATAGACATGGGTCTTCCTCCGGTCGGCGGGTATCATCACCACCGAGCCTTGCAAGGGCAAGCCTAGCCGTTACAGATGCTCCCTTTTCGACACAAAGACAGCGGAGACGCCATGAATCTTGATGCAGGTACACAGCTTCGGGAGGCCATCAAGCGAGCCTCCTCCGTGCTCTTCACCGGACCTCGAGATCCCGATGGCGACTCGCTTGGCGCATGCTTGGCGCTGGCCAGCGCTGCTGCGGGCTTCTCCGATGCCGTCCTGCATGTCGCTGGCGAGGTGAACTACCGCTACGACTGGATGCCGGGCGCGGCTACGCTGAAGAGCGACGACGGGCTTGACGATGCGTACGACCTCGTGGTCGTCATGGATGGAGACCGGACGCGCCTGACTCAGAAAGTGACCCGGCTCTTCGAAGGGGCCCAGACGACCGCGTTGGTCGACCATCACCGCTCGTCTTCATCGGATGGCTATGACGTGGTTCTGCTTGACCCGGACTCACCAAGCACGTGTGAGATGGTGGCACAGATCTTGGACCAGTGGGGCGTGGGGCTCGACGCGGACATGGCGACGCACCTGTACACAGGGATCATCTTCGACACCGGTGGCTTCAAGCATGAGAATACCGGTGCGGCTACCCACGCCCTTGCTGCACGTCTCCTCGACCTGGGGGTGCGCCCTGCGCCCGTACACGCCAAGGTGCTCCACGAGCGCACCCAGGGTGGGTTGAGGCTGCTCGGTGAGGTCTTGGGCGGGGCGAAGTTCTTTGCCGGTGGGCAGGTTGTGGTGGCGGCCATTACCGAGGAGGCCATTCGACGACTGGAGGTGGCGTCAGGAGACACAGAGGGCGTGGTTGATGCCCTTCTCAACACGGCCGGTGTGGAGGTCGCGGTGCTGGTCAAGGAGTCGGGAGCGAGCGCCTGTAGGCTGAGTCTGAGGAGCAAGAGTCGAGTCAATGTCGCGGAGATTGCTCGTTCTCTCCACGAGGGCGGCGGAGGGCACATCCGTGCAGCAGGTTGTCGGGTTCCCGAGCCCTTGAGCGCGCTCATGGCGCGGCTGCCGGCGGTCCTAGAAGCGGCGGTTTAGCTGTCTTCAGCGTGGCGGAGGGATGCGGACGTCCCTTGCCCCAGCGAGGATGGTGAATGCTTCGTCGGGATACGTGGCCTCTGCGCTGTCGATCAAGGACTGGATGTTCACCGTCATCGTCTCGGTCTCCCAGAGTGTACAGCTGTCGCTGCTGGCGTTGTGGCTCAGGTTGAGGACGGCCTTCGGCGGCGTGCCGTGAAGCCAGGTGCCCGACCAGCACGCGTCCCAGATGTGGGTCATACACCCACCAGAGTAGGAGACGGTGACGGAGAGCACGCCGGACTCGAACGCCAGATCGTCGACGACATAGGGCGCAAAATGAGTCGGGTCGCAGACCCGAGCGGTGAGGTCGGCATCAACGTCGGTGCTGCTGCCGCTGTCAATGCCACCGTCAGCGTCAGCGTCGCCGTCTCCACCGCCGTCAGCGTCGTCGTCTCCACCGCCGTCGATGCAGTCGATCAGATTGAGGAGGTGAATCTCGGTCTCGCAAGGATCAAGAACGATGGTGATGGTATCGGAGAAGCAGCCGTCGAGGGTGGCTGAGATGCTGTACGCACCCGAAGGCAGCTCGGCTGTGAATTGGCCGTTGCCGTCTGCGATGATCGCGATTGCCTCAGACCCAACGGGTGTCGCTGAGATACGAGCTCCTGGGGCAGGAGTAGGCGCAGATTCGCTCCAGCCGAAGTCGTTCATCACTTGGCCGGCAAGGGTCCCGATGTCGGTGTCGCATTCCTCTCCGCCCGCGCCTCCGTCGGCATCGGAGTCCGCGTCGGAGTCCGCATCCTGGTCGACATCGGCCTTCTCTTCGGGCTTCACCGCGTCGTCGGCACATCCAAGCTGCAGCACGAGGCTCATCCAAACCAATGCCCGCATTTCGTCCTCCGTAGTAGGCCTATCTTGCCAGATCTATAGGCCTGGCTGCGCTAGAAATTGACGATCTCTGCATCGTCGGATTTCAAGCGGCCAGGGAGCACCACAGCCGCTCCTTCCGGGCCATACAGGGACACATAGTCGCTGTAGTAGCGAATCACTTTCTTGACGTAGTCCCGAGGCTCTCGCCTGGGAATCATCTCCACAAAAGCGTCGAGCTCAAGCGTGCCAAGCGTTGACCGGTGCGCGCGGCTCATGTGGTGCGGACCTCCGTTGTAGCTGGCGACTGCGAGCGGAAAGTGCCCTCCAAAGCGATCATTCAGAAGCCTCAGGTAGAACACTGAGTAGCGAAGGTTGATGCTTGGGTTGTAGAGGGTCTGAGGTGAGAACAGGGGCTCCCCCAGGAGCGTCGAGACCTTGGCGCCGGTCCCTTTTATGAACTGCATAAGTCCGATGGCACCCGTTCGGCTGAGGGCATCCGGGTTGTAGATGGACTCCTGCCGCATGATGGCGAGCAAGAGGAAGGGATCCATGTCCCATCTCTGGCAGTGTGGCCAGAGCTCGCGCCCGTGGGCGATGGGGAGCGCCAGCTTCTTCCAGGCATCGACGTCTGCGCCGGGGAGTGGCTGGCGGGCGAGCGCGCGCGCCATGCTGTGGTGGTCTCGAGCGGCCATCGCGGCCTGCAACCACAGGTCGTCCGATATGTTCAAGGCGCGGAGTGCGGAGCGCTCGTCAACGGAGCCCTTCTTCTCGATCCGTTGTGCATCGAGGTAAGCGGCTCGAAAGATGGGTCCAATCTCGTCGAACAGCCCTGCTTCAGCGAGGTGCGTGGCGTTCTTGAGATCGGGCCAGAGAGCCTGGCCTCGATCGCACACCTGCTTCAAGGCCGCCATTGCACGATTGGGCTGGTAATGCGTGGAGGGTGTGTAGCTGTCTGGAATCTCGAGGTCGTAGACCGGTGTAGATGGGCCACGCGAGGGTTCGGCGACGATCGGCTGGGAGGTGTACGGCCAACTCAGCTTTGTCCAGTCGATTTGCCTGTGCACCGAGGTCTCGTTGGGACTCGCCGGCAGTGGTCTAGAGACCTGTACGCCGGGATAGGTGTCGACGCCGTCCATCGCTGGCAGGCTAATCACCTCTTGTCCGGCCCAGGTTCCGTCTCGTCGTACCCAGCCTTCGCCCGCAGGCTGAGGGGGGCGCAGTAGGAGCCGGTACCAGGCAGCCGCCGAGTCCTCTGCAATCTTGGTCCGATCGACGATTGTGCTTGATCGACCAGCCGCCTCGCGGGAGCGAATGCGCCAATAGCGCGCGGCCATTTCGTCCTTTCCACCCATACTGATGAGGGTCGTAAACCCAGCATCTGCGCGCTCATGATCCCCGGCAAGGTGCGCCGTCAAGGAGCGGTAGAAGAGGTTCATTCGCCGGGAGCCATGCTTGGATGTCAGGGCCTCGTCCCAAGCGGACGTCGCTCCCTCCCAGTCTCCAGAGAGCATGATCGCGTGGGCCACTTCGTCCGTTTGCCCTCGCCAAGGCCATTGCTTTCCGTGAGTCTCCAGGCCGATTCGGCCCCACTTTGCGGCCTTGTCCCAGCGCCCAGCTTTTCGCCAGCCTTCGAAGATCTGCCAGGCGCGCCGACCGGTAGCACCGCCCTTCTCATGGTAGGCCGCCACGGCCTCCAGCGTACCGGGTATGGGGTGGCGTGTGCTTCGGGCAAAGCTATCCTCGACCTTGGCAACCCAGGCGGCGATCTCGGGGTTGTCGGCGGCTTCGGCATTGAGGGACTGAAACAGGGACCAGGCCTCGTTGACCCAGCCGGACCGTCGAAGGGACTCGGCCAGAGCCATCCGACTGGAGAGGTCATCCGGAATAACGGCACCCGCGTGACCGGCCTCACGAAGGGCATCCAAACCCTGGCGTGCGCCTGAACCCGTTGCCGCGAACCGATGGTTGATGGCCAGGTCTTGAAGCATCGGGATGGCTTTTTCTGGCCGATGGTCCGCTGTTGCGAGCGCGAGCCGCAGAGCCATCTCCTCTTCCCTCATGTGCGACTGATGTTCGGGCTTCTTGAGGTAGTCCTCGTAGGCCTTCTCTGCGTCCTTCAGTCGTCCCTGTGCAGCCTTTGCATCTCCTACCAAGACCATACACTCGCTCACGCGGTGACCGCTCTTGTAGGCGTCGATGTAGTCCATACACTCCCGAATCGTCGCGTGGGGTCGTCCTCGCTTGAGGTCGGTGACGGCCTCGTACCAGGCTGCGACCTTCGCGTCTCCGCCCTCTCCGCGTCGGACTTGGTAGAACAGAGCGCTGGCCCGATTGTAGAGCCCGAGCTCGAGGTAGGTCCGGCCCAGCAGCAGGCGAACCGCTGTTCGTTGCTTCCAGCTTTGTCGCTGGGTGAGGTAGGGCTCCAAGATGGCCCGAGCGCCGTTGTAGTCCGCTTGGTGGTATCGCCTCCGAGCCTCGGCAAGCGGGTCCTCGGGCAGCGGTGCTGAGACCCCGGCTGGCACCGAGGGATCGGCGGATGCCCAGGCCGCGGGGGCCGTCAAAGCGGTCAAGAGAGTCCAGACGAAGCAGCGCATTTAGGTAGGGGCCGGAGGAGTGGTTCAGGTAACCACCAACCACACCGCCGCATAGTGAAGGATGGCGCCGAGCACAACGGCGACGTGAAAGTACTCGTGGTAGCCCCACGTCTCTGGCCAGGTGTTGGGCTGCTGCCTGGTGTAGATGACGGCGCCGAGCGTGTAGATCACGCCCCCTGCGAGAAGGAGGCCCACCACTTGCGTGCCCAGCTCAGTGAGCCAGAGTCCCATGAGCGGAACCGCCATCCAACCCATCACAACATAGGTGCCAGCCTTGACCCATCGTCGGACGTTCGGAAAGAACAGCGTGCGGATGATTCCACCGAGGGCCATCAGCCAGACCAACGGGAGGAACCAACTGAAGATGTCGCCCTGGCTGGCCAGCATGAACGGCGTGTAGGTGCCCCCCAGAAGCACAAAGATCATGCAGTGATCGATGATGCGAAGGATCGCTCGCGTGTCGTCGCTCCAGTCAGGGGTGTGGTAGGAGCCGCTGGTTGAGAACATGAACAGGAGCGCCAGTCCGAAGGTAAGCGCGCCCCACCGAAGCGGTCCCGGCTGTGCATTCATCACGATCACCACCACCGCTGGGATGGATAGGGCCGCGGCCCCCGAGTGCACCCAACCCCTCATGCGAGGCTTGATAGGATCGTCGGCTGAGGAAGGGGTGTGGGCTTCAGTCATCCCGCTGAAAGCTCAGGCAGACCGAATTGATGCAGTAGCGCAGACCCGTCGGTGGCGGGCCATCGGGGAAGACGTGGCCGAGGTGCGCATCGCAGCGACTGCAGCGGACCTCAACGCGAACCATACCGTGACTGCGATCCTCGACCTCAAGCATGTTGGCGCCGTCGAGGGGTTCGAAGAAGCTTGGCCAGCCGCAGCCAGACTCAAACTTGGTGTCGGAACGAAAGAGGGGAAGCCCACAGCAGATGCATCCGAAGGTACCGATGCCCTTCTCGTTCAGCAGCGCGCCGCTGAAGGGAGGCTCGGTCCCTGCTTGACGAGTGACGTGGTACGCCTCGGGGGTAAGCTGCTCGCGCCACTCTTCATCACTCTTCACGACTTTGTCCATCGTTGCCTCCGCTTTGTCCAACCTACACCAAAAAATCAAGAGTTGGAGACGACCCGACTAGCTCTTGTCCAGGATTGTCTCGTAGGCATCTCTGAGCTCGACCGTTCGCGTCCTGGCCAGCTCCTGTATCTCTGGATCCATCCTCGCCACTTTGTCGGGGTGCAGCCCGGCGAGCTTGGTTCTGTAGGCCTTTTTGATGTCGGCGCGCGTGGCGTCGCGATCGATCCCCAGCATCTCCCAGGGGTCGCCGATCTTGGTCGTGAGGTCAAGCTTGACCTCGACCTCGGGCCACCGATTCTCCGGAATACCGAGGTACACACCGATGTCCTTTATCCGTGTCTTTGCGGCACGACTGGGCGGGCCCTCGCAGCGAGCGACCTCGCCCAATAGAGCGAGGATGTCCAGCGGAGCCAGCGCCGGCATGCGTCGCTTTACGGCCTGTGCGTCGGGCATGGGGTCGTCCGGCGGTGCACCCTCGACGAGGTCCTTCAGGGCGCCGCGCTGAGCACTTGGGATGTCGAATTGCTCTCGAAAGAACGCCATGATTATCTTCTGTCCTCGCTCACTCGCCCGACCGTTGGCGTGCAACACGGTGAGGCAGAGCGCCATGAGCGGGCGAATGAAGTCGATGCGTGACCAGCGTGATGGCGGCGGCAGTACGAAGTCAAACGAACGCTGCCCGAGTGTCGTCGGCTTTTCCGCGCCCGGTGCCAACATGAGGACCGTCGTGCGCAAGACGTAGGTGCCGGGACGCCGGTACTTCAGCGCCGAGAAGGGGACGTAGAATTCAGCAGTACCCCGCTCGATGGCTCGATTGGCGACAAACTGACCCCGATCGGCGAATGCATCGATGGCGCGGACGGTCCGGCCTCGTGCATCGGTCAGTATGTTCACGGTGACTGCGCCGTTGGGTACATCGCGGCGAAAAAAGAGCTGCACCTGGCGACCCATGTCGTCGTCGATGAGGCGAAGATCGACGTCTAGCTCGGGGATGGTGTTTGCTGGCTGGTCGTTGGTCGCACCGTCAGCGATGGCGCCGAGCGCGGCGCCCAGCAAGCCGCCGACGGGGCCCGCGATAGCCCATCCGGTGGCTCCACCAATGATCTTGCCCCA
>CAZKOI010000029.1:0-9488 GCA_964554315.1 uncultured Enterobacterales bacterium
CCACATGAACGATGCCATCCCCAAAGAAGGCCTCCAGACTGCCTTCGGCAACATCCGGCCCCATCGCCCAGCCGTACCGCGCTTCGACACTCGCCAAGAGGACGCCCCCGGGCTTCAGCAGAGGCTTCACCGCGGAGAGCACTGCAGCAGGGTCAGCGACGTAGCACAAGACCTCCGCAGCAATCACGACATCCACGGGCTCAATGGCAGGCAGTCGATCGCCCGTGGTCCAGTGGACATCCAGCCGTCCGCGCCGATCCCCCGCATGTTCGACGGCCTTCCAAAGGCTCCGAAGATCCGGATCTACCAGCTCCACCTCACAGTCAAAGTCCAGGCACCATTGTGTGAACCGACCGATTCCGCCGCCGATGTCGAGCACGCGGCTCCCCGGCGGTAAGTGCGGACGCCAGTGGTCGAGGTACAGCTCGCGCTCCATGAGCTTGTCATCGTGCCCCGGATTGTTGGGCGCCATGAAGTCCATCCAGTCCGGGTGTTCGAACCACCAGCGTCGCATGCCGACGAGGTTGTCCAGTGCGGGATCGCTGGCGCCGGCGCCGTCATGAATCGCGGGCAGATCGGGGTGTCCGTGAGGAATCAAGAACTTTCGGCCTGCGAACGCCGTGAGATCCGAGCAGTCATAGGGCGGATCTCCACGAAGCGCGGGGAGCGGCTCCCCGTCGAGAGGCTCAGCGTTGGATAGAGACATAGATTTCCCCTCCGCACTCTGCGGCCTAGGGGTTGATAGCGCCTCGGCGCAGACCTAGCGGGGGTCTTGCGGCTTGGGCTGTGGACGCGGTGATGGACGCCAGATCATGTCACTTCCATTGCTTGGGTGTGCTCCTAGAGTGCCCCTCTGGTTGGGCCATGTCAAGGCATCGACCCATGAAATTCCAGGACATCGCCTGCATCCAGCGCGGCCCCGAGGAGCGCTGCAATCACGCCATGCCCGGGTCTGCCGGTGCGCAGCAGTCCTCTCAGGGGTGCGCCCAGTAGTGCAAGGTCGCCAAGCACGTCCAGCATCTTGTGACGTACAGGCTCGTCGGCGGCCCGGAGCCCCCCGGGGTTGAGCGGCTCGTCCTCACCGAAGACCAGCGCATTGTCCAGACTCCCTCCCCGGACCAAGCCCATTCGGCGCATGGCGGGAACGTGACGCGCAAAGCCGAAGGTCCGCGCCCAAGCGAGTTCCCGCTCGAATACGCCCTCGGACAAGACCAGGACAAGCTGTTGTTGACCGATCAGAGGATGGTCAAAGTCGATCAGAACATCCAGCGTGGTCACTTCAGCGGGTTCAAGCCGCGCCCATCGCGGCCCATCCTGGAACTCAAACGGACGTCGTACCGAGACCCACGATCTTTCTCTGTCCTGATGCTCGACACCGACCGCCTTGATGGCTTGAACCCACTCGGCTGCACACCCGTCGAGCACAGGCACCTCTGCTCCATCAATCTCCACCACCAAGTTGTCGACACCCAGCCCCGAGCAGGCCGCCAGCACGTGCTCGACGGTTCGGATCTGCGAGCCGTCCTTACCCAGCGTCGTCGCCAGCTGAGTATCCACGACATGCTGAAGGCGGGCTGGAATGGACACAGCACCCGCTCGAAAGACGATTCCCGACCCCGGGGGGGCTGGGCAGAGGCGCGCCGTCACCGTCTCGCCGCTGTGAAGGCCAACGCCTGAGCGTGACACCACCCCTGCAACCGTCAGCTGCCCCATCATTGGGCCGATCGCCCGGGCAGGCCTCCCACAAGCTGTCCCACCTTCACGCCGTTGTCGGCAAACCACCCACGCTGCATCTCGATGGCGTACATGGCCGGATAGACGGACGGCACGGGCGACTCATCGAGCGGCTTCATGTCGGCCAGGTGGACGACTCTGCCGGCCTCGGAGACGAACGCGATCGACAGCGGCACGATGGTGTTCTTCATCCAGAAGCTGCGGACGGCCTCGCCTGGATAGACGAAGAGCATGCCCTCGTCTGAGCCGAGGCTCGCACGACCCATCAACCCTTGAGCACGACCTTGCGGGGTGTCGACCACCTCCACGGTGATGGCGCGCCCGCCCATGTGAAGGGTAGCGGGAGACGCTGCCCACACCATTGCGCTCAGCAGGAGGGGACCGAGACCGAGCATTAGAAGAGCTGGCCCTCGGGTGCCGGTAAGCCCAAGTGGCGGCGTCCCGTAGAGGTCAAAATCCTGCCTGCTCGCGTCCGCTGTAGGAAGCCCCGCATGATGAGGAAGGGTTCATAGACATCCTCGATCGTGTCCGCCTCTTCACCAATGGCTGTCGAGAGCGAGTCAATGCCAACCGGTCCGCCATCGAACTTATACGCCACCGTCTCGAGCACTTTTCGATCCATGTTGTCGAGACCCTCGCTGTCAATACCGAGGCGATCAAGGGTCAACTGCACCACCGCCGGGCTCACGACGCCGTCACCCTCCACTTGAGCGAAGTCTCGGGTACGGCGAAGGAGTCGATTGGCGACCCGTGGGGTCCCGCGAGACCGGCGAGCGAGGTCAAGCGATGCCTCATCCGTGATCTCTATCCCCATCCTGCTCGCGCTCTTTCGGATGATCTCTGCGAGCTCGCTGGCCTGGTAAAACTCCATCGAAAAGTGAATCGGAAAGCGATCGCGCAGCGGGCGGGTGAGGAGCCCCGCACGCGTCGTCGCGCCCACGAGCGTGAAGCGCGGCAGATCGATGCTCACCGACTGCGCTCCAGGGCCTTGCCCGAGCATGACATCGATTCGAAAGTCCTCGAGGGCGGGGTACAAGACCTCTTCAACCGCTCTGTTCAGTCGGTGAATCTCATCGATGAAAAGCACCTCTCTGGGTCCGAGCGAGTTCAGGATGGCCGCGAGGTCACCACCCCGCTCAATCACGGGCCCGCTGGTCGGTCGAATGTCGACGCCAAGCTCTTCCGCGATGATGTGCGCCAGCGAGGTCTTGCCGAGCCCAGGGGGGCCCGCGAGCAACACGTGGTCCATGGCCTCGCCCCGCTCCTTTGCGGCCCGGATGTAGACGCGAAGGTTCTCTACCGCGCGCGCCTGCCCAACGTACTCGTCGAGGTTGCGGGGCCTCAGAGCCGGGTCCCCCCCTTCGCGAGCAATGGGGTCGACGATTCGGGCGAGGCCGTCATCAAATGGTTCAAATTCGTTCACGTGGTTCCCTTATCCCTTCTTCACATCGGCCGCGCGAGAAGGCGCAGTGCAGCCTGGAGGCGCGCACCGATGGGCGCCTCTTCAAGTCCCGGCACCTCTTCCGATGCCATGGCCCGATCGATCTCCGTCTTGCGATAGTCGAGGCGGGCCAGCGCAAGGGGCAGAGGATCGGCCTCAGTCCCACCACCGTTCACCGCGGTCGGCGTAAACGTCTGTGGAATTTTGTTCTTGAGCTCGAGGCAAAGCCGCTCCGCCGTCTTCTTTCCGAGTCCCTTGAGCTTGGTCAGCACCGCAATCTCTTCGCTTGAGATCGCTCGATGGAGGTCGGCCCTCGACATCTGGGAGAGGATCCCGAGCGCGGTCCTTGGCCCGACGCCATTGACCTCTCGCAGCATCTCAAACGTCGTGCGGTCCTCCGGGCTCAGGAAGCCGAAGAGCGTGATGGCATCCTCACGAACGGCGGTGGAGATGTGCAGCAGGGTGTCCTCTCCCTCACCGAGCGCCGACGCAACACTGGAGGGCAGCTGGACGAGGTAGCCCACGCCGTTGACGTCGACGATGGCCGTCCCCTCATCCTTGTGGGCGACAACTCCTCTCAACAAGGCAATCATGACAGAGCCCTCCGACTCGAGCGCTGAAACGCATTGTGCATCAGGTGCGTGATCGCTATTGCGGCGGCATCCGAGGCATCCTCGGCGAGACCGTGATCCGCACCGATAAGTCGGGCAACCACCCGTGAAACTTCGGGCTTTCCTGCACGCCCGTGCCCGCCAACCGTCTTCTTGACGGTCATCGCATTGTATTCCGATACCCGGAGGTTGTGCTGAGCCGCCGCCAGCAAGGCAACGCCTCGGGCTTGACCCAGGCGGAGCGCGCTCTCTGACGATCGATGCCGAAAGATGGCCTCAATCGCCACACAGGTTGCACCGCTGACGGTGAGCTGGGCGTTGAGGCCCTGGTGAATGGTCTTCAACCGCTCAGGAATGGGATCGCCCGCCTTGGTGCGGATCACTCCGGCCGCCAGCAATTGAAACCGCCCGCCCTGTCGCTCGACAACCGCGTAACCGGTGGCAGTGGAGCCAGGATCTATCCCGAAAACGCGCATGCAACTCGACAAAGGTGAACAGGTGTCCAGTATAGGCGGCGCGCGGCCGTTCGTCCAATGTGAGGATGACATCCAGCCGATGAACGCATTTTGTTTGCCGAGGAGAAATGGGGCGCGCTACGGTCCCCGAGTGCTTAACCACGGAGCCCCCATGTCTCACCTGACCCGTCACGTCCTCTGCCTATCCATCGCGGCCTTCTTGAGCGGCAGCGCTCACGCTGGCGGTTGCGAGAAGGACACCGACTGCAAGGGCGACCGGATCTGCGAGGCCGGTGTGTGTACCGATCCGGGGCCAGGGTCTGAGCCGAGCGCACCAGCGACCCCCGACAACGCGGATCCGGAGCCCTCCCCCGAGGACGGGGGCGCGTCCGAAGCCAGCGACCCCACCGGCGAGAGCGATGGCTCCTCGGACGACGCGGCCAAGCCCACGGAAGGCGAGCCTTCCGCAGAGGCAACGGCAGCGCCTGCGGCGCCCAGTGATCCCAAGGATTGGTGGAAGAAGGAGGTCCGCAAGGCGGAGGCTCCCGTCCTCCAGGCCATGTTCGACAAGATGCCCCGCCCCTTCAAGCAGAAGGGAGGCGGCAAGCTGGTCTACCACCGCGCCGTGCCCGTTGTTGTCGCCGATGTGCACGACACCACCACGCTCTGGGGCGGTAAGAAGCAGGTCAACGTTCGCTTCATTGGCATCTCCAAGATCCACACGACAGCGACGCTTGAGAAGGTGACAGCAAAGACGCCGGGCATCGCCTACTGCCCGGTAAACTGCAGTCGGATCAAGGAGATCGTGACGGCGGGCGATGACGTCACCTTTGTCTACGACGGCGACATCCGAGAGTGGGCCGGTCATGCCTCCGACGTACAGGCGGGCTACAAGCGAAAGATGGGCAAGCACTTTCGCGCACAGTGCACCTTTCCCGTCCTCTACAGCCTGGCGCCTGCCAACACGTGGCTCGACCCTGAAGAGGTCAAGGCCATCCAGACAGAGGTCGTCAACGAGCTGAACCGCTACTGCGGCCTATAGGCTCAGCACGGCACCGTCGTCATAGATGACGGCGCGGCGGTATTCCCCAGCCGGTACCACTACACCGTCCCACACCACGCAGCGATCCAAGGTTGCCCCTGCCGAGATGTGCGCGCCCGCTCCCACCACACAGCGGCGTACCGTACCCTCAAGACGGGCCCCTTCACCGACCCAGCTGGCGTCTGGTCCGGGCGTCCCCACCGTCCACGGATCAATGGGGACCTGAACCCGGCCCTCAAGGACGGCCATGTTGGCCTCGAAGTACGCCTGCGGCGTGCCCACATCAACCCAGGTGCCCGTGTGGGTGGTGTGGCCGACGAGCCGCTCGGGGACCAGGGCCTTGTAGGCCGTCCGTACGACACAGCTCTCGCCCCCTTCGGGGATGGCTTCCACCGCCGCCCGAGACATCGCGTGCACCCCGGTGAAGTGTGTCCCCGCGCGCCCTTGGTCTGAGGGAACGACCGAGGTGATGCGAACCACTCGCCCCTCGCCGTCGGCCTCCACTGGCCCGATCGCTGACGCCTCGGGTGAGGGTCGCAGCGCCATGGCTGCCCCCCCGGGGGGGACCGCCGCAACCAGCGCCGTCAGGTCCACGTCGCTGAGGATGTCTGCGTTAACGATCACGACCGTCTCGCCCTGGCTGGATAGCGCGGCACGCAGGCCACCACCGGTTCCCAAGATGCCCGGCAGCTCGACCTGCAGCGCGACGTTCCGAGCCGAGGCCCAGGCTGCCACCTGCTGCCAGAGGTAGTGCGCGTTGACCAGAACCTCGGTGTGACCGTGCGCTCGCACGTGAGCAAGCGCGTAGTCGAGCATCGGGATCCCGCATACCGGCAGCAGCGGCTTCGGTCGGGCCAAAGTGAGCGGTCGAAGGCGGGTGCCGAAGCCGGCGGCGAGGAGAAAAGCGGTGTGCATGCAGAGTGTGTAACCCCGTCCTCGCACCGTTACGCTCTTCCTATGAAGACCATCCCCGACTTGTTCATCGCTCGAGCGGAGTCGACGAGCGGTGATGTGGCCGCTTGGGCGCCCCAGCCAGAGCCCGGCGACCCCTTCTATCTCGACCTGAGTCCCGCCCCTATCACACCTGTTCCCGGCTGGATGCCCGCCACCTATGGTCAGATCCTGCTCCAGGTTTCTGGTCTCGCCCGACGCCTCCAGAGCCTGGGTGTGACGCGCGGCGTCCCCGTGGCGATTTGGGCGCCTACCTCGGACCGCTGGACCCTCCTCGACATGGCCATCCAGTGCCTGGGAGGCATCACCGTCGGTGTCTACCCCACACTGACCGATGCCGAGGTGGTCTACCAACTGACCCACAGCGAAGCGAAGATCGTGGTGGTTGATGGCGGGGACCGGTCGGTGCGTGCCTCCTCGATCGGCACCAAAGTCGCGTCCGTGATTCAGGTGCTCAGCCTCTTTCGATCCGAGCAAACGCCCCAGCTCACGCCCGCCGATCCCGATGTGGAGTGGCTCAAGGAACAGGTAGAGCGCGTGCGGGTGGATGATGTATCGACCTACATCTACACCTCAGGCACCACCGGTGTGCCCAAGGCGGTCGTGCTCAACCACCACAACTTCACCGCTGTGGTTGAGGCGGCCCGAGCACGGCTGCCTCTCACTCCGGGAGAGCGATCCATCGTCTTTCTGCCGCTCGCGCATGTGCTCCAGCGCTTCACCCAATACCTGGGATGGGTAGACCAGACCGAGGGGTGGTTCGCGCCGTCTCTGGAGGACCTCCCTGCCACGCTATTGACCGCCCGCCCGCACGTGCTGGCGACGGTTCCCCGCATGCTGGAGAAGATCCGAGCCGAGGTCGAATCCAAGGCCACTGCGCGAGGTCCTCGCGCGAGAGCGGTCCTGGACTGGGCGGTGTCCGTCGGCCATACAGTCGAGGACATGAGAGGCCGCGGCCACCCTGTCGGGTGGCGACTGAAGGCTCAGCACCGCTTGGCGGACCAGCTGGTCTTCTCCCGAGTGCGCGCCGGTCTGGGCGGAAGTCTCCGCCTCTTGATCAGCGGTGGCGCCCCCCTCGACCCCGCGCTGGCTCGCTGGTTCGAAGCCATGGGCGTGACGGTGCGAGAGGGTTGGGGCCTCTCAGAGACCACCGCACCCGCTACCCTCAACGGCATAGACGACAACCGCTTTGGGACGGTGGGCTTGCCCCTCGACGGAACGGAGGTGAGCATCGCCGAAGATGGTGAAGTCTTGGTGCGCGGACCCGGCGTCTTTCAGGGGTACCTGAAGGACGAACGCGCCACAGCCGAGGCGTTCGACGATGAGGGCTTCTTCAGGACAGGCGATCTCGGCATCATTGAGGACCGCTATCTCCGAATCGTGGGCAGAAAGAAGGACCTCATTGTGACGAGCGGAGGGAAGAACATCGCGCCCACACCGCTCGAGAGAGCGCTCACCGGCGGCCCCATTGCCTCGGCCGTGGTGATCGGTGACCGCCGGCCGTACCTGGTCGCGCTCTTGGTCCTCGCGGAGCCGTGTTCGCCCGAGGGCATTCAGGCCCATGTCACGGCAGCGATGCAGACCTTCCCTCGACACGCACAGATCAAGCGCTGGGCGGTTCTTCCCGCTGCGCCATCGGAGGAGGACGGACTCCTCACGCCCACACTCAAGCTGCGCCGGGCCGCGCTGGTGGCCCAGTACCATCAATTGGTCGATGACCTCTATGACAGAGCGACTCCTTAGGTTGTACAATCGGCCGACCAGAGGAGACTCTCATGCTTCCACTCTTGCTGCTGGGCAGCGCCTGGGCGACCGTCTCCCCAGGAGACCGTTGGCTCGCTAATCCCAACCTCTCCATCGGGCTCCACCAAGACGGCTCGCTGATAAACCCATCGACCGGACTCGGAATCGTCTGGGATCCTGATGGACCCGCCGGAGCGATGCCCGCGACGGGCGACATGATTCGCGTCGGCTACCACTGGGACGGCTGGGCGTGGTCCTTCTGGGGAGAGGATGGCACCGAGGCCGGATTCCAGGTCGGCCCCCACCGATCCGACTTCGATGCGATGACATGGACGGCGGCCTTCTCCAACGAAGCCCTCGACGGCCTTCATGCCACGCTGAGCCTTGGACCCCTGGACATCGCCCTGCGGTCCGTCGTTCTGGCCCGAGCCGATGTCCTCATTCAAGACTTCACGGTCACCACGGACTCGACGGTGAGCTACCTCAAGCTGGGCCGGACGGTCGATGCAGACCAAGACGAGTGGTTGTCCGGCTTGCGCAGCACAATCAACGACGCGGGTACCGGCGTCGCGAGCTCCATGGGGGGCTACGATGAGCGCACCATCGCAATCGCCGGTGGCGTCAGGGGCGGGGAGCTTGGCCGCGGCGGCGTCTGCACGTGGTGCGACTCCATCAGCGACATGGACGCGGAGGATGACACCAGCTCGTCGGGCGATCATCAGATCTTTGTGCTCGTGAACGGTGGAACTCTGCACTCCGGCGAGGACGTCACCATTCGCTTCGTGTATGCCTTTGCTGTCGGGGAGGCCGAGGCCCAAGGGGCCGCCCTCGATGCACTGGACCTTGATGACCTCGACGGTGACGGACTGTCGCCTGATGAAGGCGACTGCGACGACATTGATCCCGACACCTACAGCGGCGCTACGGAGATCATTGACGGCGTCGACAACGACTGCGACGGCGAGATCGACGAGGGTACCCTCGGCTCAGACGACGACGGCGACGGGTTCAGCGAGGCCGAGGGCGACTGCGACGACAGCGACGACACGGTCTTTCCGGGAGCAGACCCCGTCGAAGACGTGACCAACGCGGACTGCGACGGAATCGAGGACGCCGGACCCGACGAGCCTGCTCCCGACGAGACGCCCGACACCGGCGAAGTGAGCGACACAGGCACGCCAGCGCCAGAAGACACCGGCACATCCGCGCCGGAAGACACCGGCGAGCCGAGCGACACGGACCCGCCCGATGACGGAACGGAAGAGACCGAGAGCGGATCCGATGGCGGAGACGCCAGCGTCAGCGGGGTTGCAGGTACCGACGAGAAACACTCAGGCTGCAGCCAGACACCGGGGCCGAGGTCCGCCTGGCTTCTGCTCCTGTCCTTTGTGGGGCTCTGTGCCCGAAGGAGGCCGTAAATGGTCCGTCCTATTCTCCTCCTCTCGACCTTCAGCGCCTGCATGCCGGCGGCAACAAAGGTGGACAACCGCGTCGCCGACGACACCGGAACG
>CAZKOI010000029.1:9588-20506 GCA_964554315.1 uncultured Enterobacterales bacterium
GCCGACGCGGATGACACCAGCGCGCCGGACGAGCCCGAT
Organism: uncultured Enterobacterales bacterium; assembly: GCA_964554315.1. Taxonomy (GTDB): domain Bacteria; phylum Myxococcota_A; class UBA796; order UBA796; family UBA796; genus UBA796. The sequence continues at coordinate 9,628 of CAZKOI010000029.1, forward strand.
CCGGTGGGCGTCCTCACCTTCCATGACGGCCGAGTGTTTGATCCGAAGCTCTCCGGGGCATCCCTCGACTTCAACGCCGCCGTCATCCAGGCCGAAGGCTGTGAGGTCTCGGTTGTCGCACGCAATGGCATTGGGCAAACCTGGACGCACACGGGAGATCTGGGCAGCCTCAGCTGGGAAGGGATCGATGATCTCGGCCGTGCCTTTGACACCGGCCCAGCCACGCTCAGCATAGAAGCCGACTGCGGTGACGGACCCGTTGAAGCCCAAAGGGCGACCATCCACCTGGTTCGGCTGGGCATTGCAGCCGTCGACTTCCACGCGCTCGACGACGAGGAGTCCCATGTGCCCCTTGCCTTCCACAAGCGGAGCCTCGTGGAGACGTCGGTGAGTCCCGTGGGGGATCGACCCGAGTACTATCGAGGTACTGCGGGTGCGCTCTCCGGTGACCTCGACGATGACGATGGGGCACCTCGTCCCACTGTGCCGACCTGGGCCGACCCCGATGTCCCGCCTTGGGTCGATGGTGAAGTCACCGCCCACAATGTCCCGACGGGCTACGTCGCGGGCGAGCCCATCGCCGCCTCCGTCACCCTCGGCGAGTACGCCGTCTCGGCCGCCCGGTCGATTCGAATTGGTGCGCTGGGCCCAGTGCCGGAGGATGCGCCATCCCTGAGAATGAAGATCGATGGGGTTCGCGTATCCGACGACCCCATTCGCCCTGGAGAGCCCGTGGTCGTGGTGCTCGACGACGCCTCGTCGACCATGGGGAAAGAGACCCGAGCACTGACTTGGTCCTTCGAGGCCGAGACAGACGGCGAGTGGCACGACATCCCGGGTGAGATCGAGACCACACACACCCTGTACACACTCGCGGGACCACCGGCGCTCCTGGACGGCACCGACGTGGGCAAGGCTCCGCCCATCCCTTGGATTGGCGTCCTCGAGGACACCGCCTCCATCATGGAGGGCGTAGAGGCCACGGACCATGCTGTCCTCGATGCCCTGCGCGACTACCTCTTCGAGCATGAGTACATCGTCTACGACCCGAGCGTGGGTGCGTATACCGACTTCGATGGCCCCTACATCTACTGGGACAGCATCACCGCGCAGATCTCCGCCTTCCTTGATCGGCGCTCGGGCCTGCACCTGTATTGCCACTCGATGAGCTGCACCTTGAGTGCTCTGGCGGGTAACCACGGTGTCTTCGCGGAGCAGCTCGTCCTGGGTGTTTACTTCAACACCAACCTCGCCCGCGCCGCAGGCACATCATCCTGGGGCCGGTGGAGCTTCAATTCCCACTCCGTGGTCAGCCCCGATGAGGGTGAGACCATATGGGACAGCTCGATTGCGATGGACGGCGACGACGATCCTTACAACCACCCGGTGGAGGAGATCATGCCCAAGGGCATGGACGGCGAGGAGTACCTTTGGCGGCTGACCTATGACGACATCGGCATTGTCAATCAGACACTGTGCTACATCGAGTAGCCTGAGCCATGCTGCCGATCATCGCCGTCTCTGCAGACCGTAGCCCCGGAGCCCCAGCCGAGGGAGCCAATGCGGAGGGTCGGGTTCGGCCTAAGGTCGCCAAGGTTCACGTGTCAGAGGCTGTCGTAGAGGCGCTGCGCGACCACGGCGCTGAGCCCATCCTGCTGCCTCCGGCACCGCATCGCGTCGACGACATCGTGGCCTGGGTGATGGCCCACTGCCAGGGCGTGGTCATCACCGGTGGGCACTTCGACATTCACCCCTCCGAGTATGGCCAGAGCGTCGTTGCGCGCCTCGACCGTGTCGACGATGGACGGACCCAGCTTGAGCTTGCCCTCGCCCGGGCCGCTATCGCAAACGATGTCCCCATCCTCGGCATCTGTGGGGGCATGCAAGCACTGGCCGTGACTGGGGGAGGGACGCTGCACCAGGACATCTCCGCCCACGTCGCCAACGCACTCGAACATGAGCAAACCAGCGACCCAGCCACCCCATGGCATCCCATCACCATTGAGACTGGGCTCTTGCGCCGAGCCTATGGCTGCGGAATTCTCCGGGTCAACTCAACGCACCACCAGGCGGTCGATAGTCCCGGATGCTTCGAGGTCACGGCGAGGTCACCTGACGGGGTGATCGAGGGGATCGAGCACCCTCAGCTTCGCTGCTGCGTCGGCGTTCAATGGCACCCCGAGCTCATCGACTCCGCACCTCTGAAGATGCTGGCCTGGTTCGCGGCCCACCCCGAGCCATGACCTAGCGCACGTCCTCCGAGGTCCATGTTCCAGCCGGCCCGTGGTTGTGGACGAACAAGGCCCTGTGCGTCGTCCTCGGAACCTTGCCTGTCAGCTTGCCGGTCTGCAGGGTCATGACCTGCCACCCCAGGCGCATCATGCCGAGGTCCTTGGCCAGATCGATCTTGACCCAGCGGCGACCCGGAGCGCTCACCGTGACGGGGATTTTCTTGAACGGCACCCACTTCACCGTCACCTCCGCAGGCGTGACACCGACCACGCGGTGGTCAACCCGGATGTTGGCTCCCGGTGGGTCGCTCTCAATCACAACACGATGGGCGCATGCGCTGAGACCGGTCACGAGACAGAGGATGCGGAGCGTACGGATCATGGGACCATTGTAGCGGACAGCCCGATCCGATACCCTCTCAAAATGAAGTTTCTCCTCCTCGTCGCCGCCCTCCTTTTTACTAGCCCCGTTGGGACCGCTGAGGCGAGCCCCCAATCCTCGGAGATCCAGGAGCCTAAGAAGAAGAAGAGACGAGCCAACCCCAAGAAGGCCGCAAAGGAGCTCGAGTTGCTGCAGCGCTGTGCCACCCAATATTGGGAAGGCGTCCGCTGGGCCGACACCGAGCGCTCCGCCTCTTTCATTGAGGACAGCAACGACCGTATGGAATTCCAGCAGTGGCTCGAGGGCCACATCGAGGGCCGAAAGATCATGGAGGCGACCGTCATGCGCGTGGATGTCGAGCCTCTCGAGGACAAGACCAGCGAGGTGACCAGTCAGGCCTTCCTCTCGGTGGCATTGAAGGGCTACGAGATGCCCGAGCAGATCCTCAAGAAGGAGGTCGTTGAGCAGGAGTGGTACCTGAACACCAACGGCTGGTGGCTCAAGTGGGAGTCCCCGACACTGAAGGCTCGAGAGGCCGCAAAGGCGGCTCAAGCGATCGAGGGGGCCGAGGCAGGGTCTGCCGAGACCGCTCCATAAGCCCCAGTCCGATCCGCGAGCAGACTCGACCCCTTGCATCGGACAGCGTTTGTCCGATTCTTGGACAGCCTGGAGGGACTCAACCGACTATGACCCGGTCATGGACCTCGAAGCGCTAAACCTCAAGCACTTTGGCCACGCCCGGTTTCGGCCAGGGCAGGCCACCGTCATCAACCATGTGATGAGCGGTAAGCCGGCGCTCGTTGTCATGCCGACGGGCCATGGAAAGTCACTGTGCTACCAGCTGCCCGCGATCGCTCTGGGTGGCACAACCCTGGTGGTCTCGCCGCTCATCGCGCTCATGAAGGATCAGGTCGATGCCCTGAACGCCAAGGGCATCTCGGCCACAGCCATCAACTCTACCCTCTCTCGAGAAGAGCGAGATGCTCGGATTCAGGGCATGCTCGCAGGAGAATTCCAGCTGGTCTATGTGGCCCCCGAGCGCTTCACCCCTCGCTTTATGGGGCTCCTTCAGCGAACGGATATCAGGCTCTTGGCGATCGATGAGGCCCACTGCATCAGTCAGTGGGGGCACGACTTTCGACCCGACTATCTCCGCCTCGGACAAGTGCGCCGAGACCTGGGCTCGATCCCCACCATCGCCCTCACCGCGACGGCCACCCCGAAGGTCGCCGACGACATCCTTGAGCAACTTGGGCTCACGGACACGCCGCGATTCGTCACCGGCTTTGACCGCGAAAACTTGAGGCTCGAGGTGGCCACAGCTCGCACGCCTCGAGCCAAGCACACCATGCTCCCGGGCCTCCTTCAGCGCCTCCCTGCACTGATCTACTGCGCCACTCGCAAGCATGTCGAGGCGGTCACGGAGGGGCTCTGCCAGCAGGGCTACGTGGCGGAGGCCTATCACGCTGGACTCAGCCACCCACAGCGCCGGCAGGTCCAGGAAGACTTCATCAGCGGAAAGACCCCGGTCGTGGTGGCCACCAACGCATTTGGTATGGGCGTCGACAAGGCCGATATCCGAACGATCATTCACTTCGACCTGCCTGGAACTCTGGAGGCCTATTACCAAGAAGTCGGACGAGCAGGGCGTGATGGGAAGCCTGCTACCGCTGTCCTCCTGGACAGAGCCGCTGACCGCCAGCTCCAAGAATTCTTTATCCAGGGAGCCCATCCCCCAGCCCAAGACGTTCACCGCATCTATGACGTGCTGCGGCGCTCCAGGGACAACCCGGTGTGGGCCCGAGCAGCCGATCTTGGAGAGCCGTTCGGCCTGGACGAGCGCATGGTTCAGAGCTGCCTGAGCGTGCTGAGGCGACACAACCTGATCGCCCGCGCATCCACCCGAGACATGACGAGCGGGGAGGCCTTGCACGGCGTACAGGTGCTGGACATCGAGCGACCGCTTGAGCTGAGCGAGGCCGACATGGACCGCGCACGCCACCATGCCTTTCGTCAGCTCGAGCGAATGGCCGCCTATGCTCAGGCCAGCTGTCAACGACTGACCTTGCTGCGATACTTCGGCGAGACTCCGAGCTGGGAGCGCTGCGGCCGCTGCACGGGCTGTGATGCCGGCCGTGCATTGGTCGAAGAGCCCACCCTGCTCGATGAGGGTCAGCGGCAGGTCGTCATCAAGATCTTGGCCTGTATGGCTCGTATGAAGCGCCCTTTCTCGGCCTCAATGATCGCAAAGGTGGTGACCGGATCGCAGGATAAAGCCGTGCGAGCCTGGGGCTTTGAGAAGCTCAGCACCTGGGGCCTCCTCCGAGGTATGGCGCAGACTCAGGTCGAGGACATTCTCGGCGCGATGGAGTCAGGCGGACTCATCGAGGTCAGCTTGACCTCCAGACCGGTACGCGGTGCCACGCGAACCTGGAAGAACCTCGCGCTGACCACGACGGGAACAGCGGTCATGCTGGGCGAGAACACCGAGGTCTGTCTGGCCATGCCGCGCACCAAGGCCGCCATGGCGCCCTCTTTTGACGGCACCACAGCCCACGAAGGTGCGATTGACGACGACCTGCTTGAGCAGCTTCGCCAGGTTCGATGGCGGCTGGCCCAAGGCGACGATGTGCCCGCCTATGTGGTCGCCTCAAACCGCACGCTGATGGGCATCGCCGCCGCGAGACCGACCTCCCTTGAGGCACTCTCAGCCGTCCATGGAATGGGCAAGCAACGGCTCTCGAAGTACGGCAGCCCCTTCGTCGAGGCCGTAAGAGGCTGGACAGGATGCTGATGGCAGGGGCCGATCTCACTGAGACGCGCTAGACCGTCCGGAACAGGAGCCTCGGATGAGACGGGTGGACTTTGCCAAGCTCGGCGCGCTGATTGGTCTGTACGAGGCCTTTGCCATCGTACGGTGGGACTGGCTGATGGACGACCTTCGCTGGTGGCGAATTGCGGTCGGACTCGGCCATGCCTTCATCATCATCTTGATCAATATGGGCCTCTTCAGTGTGCTGGCCGCGGTACTCAGACACCGGCTGTTCTTGGTCGGATCCGCCTACACCGCACTCATGTACGCCACCCGTATCCTCGGCGAAGACCGTTACGAGGCCGCGAGCACCTACGCGGTCGGAGCGATTGTGGTGTTCTGGCTGCTGCGCTCTGTCTGGCCGTGGACCCTTGGCGCGCTCGCCGTGGCCATGGCTACACCCGGCCTGTGGGGACGGGTTCCGGTGTACACCACGCCCCTGGATGAACAGCTCCTGTTTCTGGCCCCTGGAGCCTTGCTGACCATCGCTGCAGGCGTCATCATCACCCGCGATGGTGCCTCTCGGTCTCGCCAGGGCTCGGTGCTTGGTTTGATGGGCGTCATCGGCGCGATCGGCCTCGTAGCCGCGAGCCTAGGGTCGCCCAAGGTCAACGACGAGGCGCGGCCCAACGTGCTGTTCATCCTCGTCGATACGCTGCGCCAGGACCATGTCCAGCCCTACGGCGATGCCACGCCGACCCCCGGGCTGAAGCGCCTGAGTCAGGAGGGGACCCGCTACGCCGACGCCGTCACTGTCATTCCGAAGACCACCCAATCCGTCGCCGCCTTCCAGACCGGCCGCTACCCGGTGACCAACGGCGTTCGAGTCCTCAAGGGCAGCCTACGCGACACCGAGCAGACCCTTGCTGAGGCCCTGCACGAGGAGGGCTACTCGACGGCGGCGTTCGTCCACAACGGCTGGGTGATGCGAGGCCGCGGGTTCGAGCAAGGCTTCGAGCAGTTCTGGTCCTTCTTCGAGCTTGAGCGCGCGTGGGGGCCTGCGCGCCTCTCGGGATGGGTGACGGCCATTGACACGCTCACTACTCAACGCATTCGCGCCTTTGACGGCAACACCGACGCCGCTGTCGCCACCGACCAGGTCATCGATTGGCTCAACACCGCTCCGCAGCCCTTCTACGGCTACGTTCACTACTTCGATCCCCACTGGCCCTATCGACCGCCGGGGGAAGATGGCGAGTGCATGGTGAACAACATCAAGTCTATCAAGCGCGTCTCACGCGGCCAGATGATGTTCAAGAACCCGCTGCCGGACGATGAGAACGAGCGCGCCTGCGAGCTCTACAGAAAAGAAATCACGTACAACAGCGACCAAGTCGGACGACTCCTCGACACGCTCGATGACCTGGGGATCGCCGACAACACCATTGTGGTCTTCACGGCCGATCACGGCCACTCGCTGGGAGAGCACGACTATTGGTACCACCACGGTGAATTTCTGTACGACGCATCGATGTCCATCCCCCTGTTTATTCGTGCTCCAGGCGCCCTCGAAGCGGGTGGCGTCGTGGAGGACCAGGTTCGCAGCATCGACGTCATGCCCACGCTGCTCTCACTCACCGGCGTGGAGCACCAGGGTCCTTCGTTTGACGGGGTAGATCTCACCCGAGAGCGCCCGGGCCCCGCTTTTCTCGAGACGGACATCTCGTACTTCAAGTGGAACAAGCGACGATACGTGAAGGGTGTGAAGGGCAAGCTTCGCGGCGTCAGGACTCCGGACTGGAAGCTCATCTACACCCCCCGAAAAGGACCTGGAGTCTGGGAGCTGTTTGACCTCAATCGTGACCCTGAGGAGCTCACCAACCTCCTTGAGACGGGGGAAGCCCCGAAGGACGTCACCGAGGCACTCATGGCCGAGCTTCGACGATGGATGCCTGCCGATGAGCAGGCCGATCTCAACCGGATTGGGAATCGCTTTGACGCCATTCCTCAGAACGCAGCGGTAAGCGATGCTCCCCCGAGCGATGGTCCCGATGCCACCAGCGAGGAAGAACTGAGCGACACCGAGCGCAAAATGCTGCAAGCGCTGGGCTACGTCGAGTAGCTTCGATTCCGCAGCAAGGCGTGCTAAAATCAGCGCCTGCATTGCGGAGTGTGGCGTGAGGAAAGTCTGGCTCTTGTCTGCCATGGTGGGGTGCGTCGAGTACGGTGTGACCAAATCCGCAGAGACCCATGACCAACCCCCTGGGGACACGGCTATCCCGTGGCCTCTGCCTTCCGACACGGGCACCGACGATCCGCCTGGAGGTGACACGGGCAGCCTAATCGAGGAGCCACCACCGGACCCCCCCGACCCCCCGACCGACACCGGAGCCCCTGAGCCCGAGTACTGCGACCCTCTTGAGCTCCCCGGCGCGGTCGATATCGACGACTCTTGTGTCTCCGAGCCGGTGACCGGAACCATCGTCACAACGGTTGAGTGGTCCAAGAGCGTTTTTGAGGGCTACCATGAGTACAACCACCTCCTGAGCGCCCCCGTGGTCGGCCAGCTCACGGACGACAACGGCGACGGTGTGGCCGATGCGGAGGACACTCCGGACATTATTGCCACCTTCGACGACGGCGGCACAGAGGGCAGCTACCACGGCGTACTTCGCTGGATCAGCGGTGACGGATCCGACGACGCGATGATTCTCGACCGCTGGGAGGACGGGATTGACTCTCAATTCTTTCCCTACCGCTACGCCAGCCCTGCGCTCGGAGACATCGACGGAGACAGCATCGCCGAGATTGTGACGCTGTTCGAGCGTGTCACCACCGGGCCTCCCGACGGTGACGCCCCCCCTGACGGCGGCCCGCCGCCCGATGACACCGACCACCCCGTCGCACCGCCGCCGCCGCCATCAACCGGCGGAGAGGGCCCTCCGGGGATTCCCTGTCACGTCGGAGCCCTGCACATCGATGGCGAGGTCCTCTGGATGAGTACGGAGTTCTTCGACTGCGGCGGACACTCCGTTGCCTTGGCCGACCTTGAGGGTGATGGAGACGTCGAGGTGGTGGTAGGGAGCGCTGTTTTTGAAGGAGCGAGCGGTGTTCAGCGCTTCAGCGGCGAGGACGGGGTCGGTGGACACCCTGCCTTCGTCGAGATCGGCCGCATTTCATCAGTCAGCGACCTCGACGGCGATGGACAGCAAGAGATCCTTGCAGGGCAGTCCATCTATGGACCCGACGGCACCCTCCGCTGCAGCAATGAGGACCCCGGCTCCGATGGCTTCACCGCTCCCGCTGATTTTGATCTGGACGGACAAGGCGAAGTCGTCGTCATCGGCAACAGCATCGCGACCGTGATGAGCATCGACTGCGAGGTGAGCGCGAGCTGGACCCTCAGCGGGGAAGGCAACGGCGGCCCGCCAACCGTCGCCGACTTTGACGCGGATGGCGAGCCCGAGATCGGGGTTGCCACGGCGACCACATACACGGTCTACGAGCCCGATGGCTCAGAGCTGTGGAGCATCCCCGTTGCCGACTCCTCCTCCCACTCCACGGGCTCCACGGTCTTCGATTTTGAGGGAGATGGGCGACCGGAGGTGGTCTACGGGGACGAGAGTACCCTCTACATCTTGGATGGCCCGACTGGCGAGGTTCGGCTGGCCGACACCAACCACACCTCTCGAACGCTGCACGAGTTTCCGCTGGTCGTCGACGTCGACGGTGATAGCCAGCCCGAGATCATCGTCCCCAACGGCGGCGGACACATCTCACCCAGCTACGTCGGTCTGTATGTGCTGGGCAGTGCCGACGACAGCTGGCTCGGCGGGCGAATGGTCTGGAATCAGCATGCCTACAACATTGTCAACGTCAACGATGACCTGAGCATCCCGGCGACGCCTGATCCCAACTGGCCGCTCCACAACAACTTTCGCTCGGGCGACCTAAACCCCGTCTACGGCACCAACTCACCCGACGCGGTTCCTCTAGCAGAAGCCTGCACCGACGAGTGCGCGTCGGGCATTGTTCGGGTCGGCCTCTCGATCGGCAATCAGGGCACGGCTCCTCTTCGGCACGACCTCAGCATCAGCCTGTACCGTGCGACTGAGCCCGATTGGACGCTCATCGGCGTCGAGACCGTCAGCCCCTCGCTCGAGCCCGGCCAGGTATCCATCCCTGTGGAGCTTGCCCTCTCCGATGGCGGTCATGAGGACCTCGTCATCGTCGTGGACGACGCCGCCGGCGTCGATGCTGTACGAGAGTGTGATGAGCACAACAACGTGCTGGTCTTGACCGAGGCCGCCTGCCCTTAGAGCGACTTCGCGCAGCCTGTTAACGAAGCCCTTCCTGGGGATTGCGCTCCGATGCGGATATGACGCCCTCTGCGCCCCACGAGGACCTATGCTGACACCGCCCTTTCAGGATCTGCTCTATGCCACCGATGGGCACGTCTGCACCGTCACACTCAATCGCCCAGAGAAGCGGAATGCGCTGAGTGCAAGGCTGGTCAACGAGCTCATTTACGCGCTTGAGCGAGCCGCCGCAGATCCCGACGTTCGCGTCGTCATCCTGGCCGGAGCAGGCGGCGCATTTTGTGCAGGCGCGGACCTCTCGCTCATGGGCGGTGGGACTGACGAAGCCAGCGACATCCCGCACCGCGGGGGCTTCGTGGAGCTCAACTTGGCGCTTCGGGATGCCCACGTCCCCATCATCGCGAAGGTCGAGCGCTACGCAATGGCCGGCGCCCTTGCGCTGGTGTGCGGCAGCACCTTTGTGATCGCAGAAGACGGCGCGACCTTCGCGGCTCCTGAGATAGACCGAGGAATTTTCCCCATGATGGTGCTGGCTTCTCTCTTCAGGACGGTCCCGAAGCGACACGGCCTCGACCTGGTCCTGACCGGTCGAAAGGTTTCGGCCGCTGAGGCCGTGCAGATGGGGCTCATCAGCCGCGCGGTTCCTCGTGACCAGCTTGATCAGGCCGTACAGATGCTCGCAGAGACGCTCGCCGCCAAGCCTCCCGCAGCCATCCGGCTCGGTCTCGAGGCCTACCACCGACAGTCCGAGCAGACCTTCTCCGAAGCGCTCCCCATGTTGTCGGAGCAGCTCATGGAGGTCCTCAGCACTGAGGACGCCCAGGAAGGCATCATGGCCTTTCTGGCAAAGCGAGCGCCCGTGTGGAGTGGTCGCTAGCGAACGCAATGTGAGCGCCCCTATCTGGGCGAAAAGCGCGCTACAATAGTCGCTATTGGGAGACTTATGCGCGTCTTTTTTGCGATGGCAATGGGGTCCATGATGGGCTGTACCGAGAACAAGATCTCAGAGCTGGCAGACCCGCTCACCATCGACTCAGCCACTCTGAGCACCGAGAATGATACCGGCGAGTCCGTTCCAACGCTCGATGACGACGCCGACGCCGACGCCGATGCTGATGCCGATGCTGATGCCGATGCCGACGCCGATGCCGACGCCGACGCCGATGCCGACGCCGATGCTGATGCTGATGCCGAC
>CAZKOI010000030.1:0-10872 GCA_964554315.1 uncultured Enterobacterales bacterium
CTCCATGATGAGAACGGTCTTGCCGACGCCAGCGCCGCCGAACAGACCAATCTTTCCACCGCGGGAGTAAGGCGCGAGGAGGTCAACCACCTTGATGCCGGTCTCGAACATCTCGACCTCGGTGCTCTGGTCAACGAAGCTCGGCGGAGCGCGGTGGATCGGTGAGGTTCCCTCAGCGTTGATGGGGCCCAGCTCATCGACCGGCTCACCAACCACGTTCATGATTCGCCCGAGGACCTTACCGCCGACAGGCACAGCGATGGGCTGCCCGCTATCCTTTACCGCTTGTCCGCGGGTCAGGCCGTCGGTGGTATCCATCGAGATGCAGCGGACGGTGTTCTCACCGAGGTGCTGCGCCACCTCGACCACGAGGTTGTCCTCTTGGTCGTTGATGAAGGAGTTGGTCAGCGTGAGGGCCGAGAAGATGTTGGGGAGCTTGCCCGGGGGAAACTCCACATCGACGACGGGACCTGTGACCTGAACGATCTTGCCAGTGGTATCAGACATGTGTGTGTACTCCTGTGAGTGCCGCGCCTAGAGCGCTTCAGCACCCGACACGATTTCGGTGAGTTCGGTGGTGATGGCTGCCTGACGAGCCCGGTTGTAGACCAGGGTCAGGGAGTCGATGAGTTCAGAGGCGTTTCGAGTCGCATTGTCCATGGCAGCCATCCGAGCGGCCTGTTCGCCGGCTTGGGTCTCCAAGAAGGCCTGGAACAGTTGGGTACGAAGCGCCATGGGGAGCAGCCGGCCGAGGATCTCATCGCCGTCCGGTTCGTAGATGAAGTCTCCGCCGCCTGTCGCGGCGCCGTCATCCTCTTGCTCGAGGACCATGGGCAGGACCTGGGCAAAGGTCGGGACCTGGGACATCACACCTTGGTAGTCGTTGTACGCCACGTAGGCCGTCTCAAAGCCGTCGACGGCCATCTCCGCCACGAGCTTCTCGGCGAGCTTGTCTGCCTCCCCCGAATAGTCCTCAGGTGCCAGATCGATCGTGGCCTCTTCGACGTTGTAGCCCCGCTTCGAGAAGTGCCCGACGCCCTTCTTTCCATAGGCGAGGATGCGAACGTTCTTGCCGTCCGCGATCAACGCGTCGATGTCGGACTGGGCCGCACGAAGCAGCTGGCTGTTGAAGGCCCCGCAGAGACCGCGGTCGCTGGTGAGCACCGCCACCACGACCGTGTCTTTGTTGTCAGGAACGTTGAGCAGCGGATGCTCAACCTCGCCGGCGTTGGCCACCACGCGGCTCAAGACGCGACTCAGGGTCTGCTGGTAGGGCTTGGCGGCCGTTGCCGCCTCGGTCGCACGACGCAGCTTGGCCCCCGCCACCAGCTTCATGGCGCGGGTGATCTGCCGGGTGTTCTTGACCGACGTAATCCGTCGGCGGGTGTCACGAAGGGAGGCCATGGTGGCTCCTTAAAGAAGGCTTAGTTCCAGGAGGCGCGGAAGTCCTTGATGGCGGCGATGGTGCGGTCCTTCAGGTCATTCTTCTTGAAGGTCGCGACATCGCGGATCTCGGAGAGGAGGTCGCCGTGGCTGGCCTCGAAGTGGCTGGTCAGTGCTGCGATGAAGTCGCCCACCTTGGGGGTGTCGATGTCGTCGCATGCGCCCGAGTCACCAGCGAGGATGTGCACGATCTGCATCTCGACGGTGAGCGGCACGTACTGGCCTTGCTTGAGGATCTCGACCATCCGAGCGCCGCGGGTCAGCTGCTGCTGCGTCGACGCATCGAGGTCTGAGCCAAACTGCGCGAAGGCCTGAAGCTCTCGGTACTGGGCGAGCGTGAGGCGGAGGGCGCCTGCAATCTGCTTCATCGCTGGAATCTGTGCGTTTCCACCGACCCGAGACACCGAGATGCCCACGTTCACCGCGGGGCGAACACCTTGGTTGAACAGGTCCGACTCAAGGAAGATCTGCCCGTCCGTAATCGAGATGACATTGGTCGGGATGTAAGCCGAGACGTCACCGGCCTGTGTCTCGACGATCGGAAGCGCAGTGAGCGATCCGCCGCCATCACGATCGGACATCTTCGCCGCACGCTCAAGGAGCCGGCTGTGGATGTAGAAGACATCACCGGGGTAGGCCTCGCGACCCGGGGGGCGGCGGAGGAGCAGGGAGAGCTGACGATAGGCTGTCGCCTGCTTGGAGAGGTCGTCGTAGACGCAGAGCGCGTGCATGCCGTTGTCGCGGAAGTACTCGCCGATGGTGCAGCCCGTGTAGGGTGCAAGGAACTGCAGCGGTGCGGGAGCCGAAGCGTTCGCACTAACGACCGTGGTGTACTCCATCGCACCCGTCTCTTCGAGCTTCCGGACCACCTGACGTACGGTGGACTGCTTCTGGCCGATGGCCACGTAGATGCAGTGCATGCGCTTCTTGGGGTCGTCCTTGAAGACGCGCTGGTTAATGATGGTGTCGATCGCGACCGCGGTCTTGCCGGTCTGACGGTCTCCGATGATGAGCTCCCGCTGGCCACGGCCGACCGGGATCATCGAGTCGATGGCCTTGAGGCCGGTCTGCATCGGCTCGTGCACGGACTTCCGCTTGACGATGCCCGGCGCCTTGATCTCGACGGGGAGGAACTGATCGGTCTCGATGGGACCCTTTCCATCGATGGGGTTGCCGAGCGGATCGACGACCCGACCCATCATGGCGGGACCCACAGGGATGGAGACGATCTTGCCGGTCCGCTTAACGACATCGCCTTCCTTGATGTTGCGATCGTCGCCGAACAGGGCCGCACCTACGTTGTCTTCCTCGAGGTTGAGCACCATGCCCATCAGGTTTCCGGGGAACTCCAGGAGCTCGCCCGCCATGGCGTTCTGGAGGCCATACAAGCGAGCGATACCGTCACCTACCGAGAGCACGGTGCCGGTCTCGCTGACCTGCACGCGGGCTTCGTAGTTTTGGATCTGTTGCTTGAGAATCTCGCTGATCTCTTCTGCACGGATGTCCATGTCTTCTCCGATTTGGGCCTTAGGCTTCCGCCGCAGCACCGGGGTTACGAATCAACGCACTCTGGATCTCTTCCAGGCGTGCGCGCACGCTCGCGTCGTAGGAAATGTCACCAACCTGAGCCACCATCCCACCGATGAGGCTCGGGTCCACTTGAAAATCAATCTTCACGGTCTTGCCCGTCGAGGCCTCGAGTGCGCCCTGGACCGTCTTCTTCATGTCCGCACTCAGCTCCGTCGCCGTCGACACGGTGGCGCGCGCTCGACCGGCCAGCTCGTCCGCCATCTCCGAGAACGACCGAGCGATCCCGTCGAAGGCCCCGAAGCGGTTCTTGTCCACCAGCAACCGCAAGAAGTTGGCGGAGTCGCTGTCGAGCTTCATCTTGCCCAACACACCGTCCAGAACGCCCTTGCGCTCCACGGTGGTCAGACCCGGGTTGGTGAGCGCCTGGCGAAGCTGGCCCTCTCCTACGTCCAGGACTTGCCCAAAGGCCGCGAGGTCTCCCGCAAAGGTGTCCGTCTTGCCCGACTCTTGGCCGAGCGCGATCAGGGCGCGCGCGTACCGACGTGCAATCGATCCATTAGCCATTGGCAGCTCCATTCTCGCCCTTGACCGTGTCAATAAAGTCGCCGGCCAGGCGGTTCTGATCGTCGGCCGTCACGCTGGCCGAGAGCTTCTCTCGCGCCAGGTCAACCGACAGCTCGGCAACCTCTCGTCGAAGCGCTTGCCGAGCGCGCTCCGTCTCATCACGGATGCTCCGTTGTGCCGCCTCCGTCACCCGGGCTGCATCCTCGGATGCGCGCGCGAGGATCGCCTCCTGCTCACTCTTGGCGTCGGCCTCAGCCGTCTCGCGCATGGTGACCAGCTCCGCCTCAAACCCATCCAGTCGGGCGTCGAGCTCCTCGAACTTTTGCTGCGCCTCCTTGCGGAGTCGATTCGATGTGTCGATGGAATTCCGAACCCTGATGGCCCGGTTTGCGAGGGCGTCCTTGATCTTGTTCCGCAGCAGGAACGTCAACAGACCCACCAGCAGGAAGAAGTTGATCGCGTGGAAGGCGATCGCGTTCATGTCCGGTGGCGCATCCACACCACCGGCTGCAGACGCCGCCGACATCATCAAGAGTGCGCTGATCATGGTCATGCTCCTGCCGCCATCGAGCGACCCAGCACCTGGCCGGCCACCTGCTCCGCGATCTCACCCGACATCGTCTTGAGCTGCGCCGCCGCTGCGTCCTTGGCGGCGGCGATCTCTCCCACGGCCGCTTCAACCTTGGCCTCGGCCTCTGAGCGAGCCTTCCCTACGATTTCGTCGTACTGAGCCTGCGCCTCTGCACGGCGCTCGGACCGCAAAGTGGCGATCTCGTCTCGGGCTTCAACGAGCCGCTTGTCGTAGGCCGACATCCGATCTCGGATCTCAGCCTCGATGCGAGCAGCCTCATCCTGGCCTCCGCTGATGGCCGTCTCACGCGCCAAGAGGTGAGCGAGCATCGGCTTGAGGATGATCATGTACATACCAACAACCGCCACCAAGAAGGGAAGCGTGTTGAGGAGTACCTGGAGCGGATCGGGAATGATGTTCATGCGTTGACCCGGGGCTAGGGCTGCGGGATTGGCCCCAATTGCTTGGGTTCCCGAACCATTAGGGCGCGCCGATTAACGCTGCTGAGCGCGTCCAGCAAGGCGGTGTCACACGCTTGCTTCAAGCGCGGGTCAGAACCAGTAGGACAAAGCGAGCGCGGTCCGCGCCTGTACCAACGATGAGACTGTCTGAGTCTGGGCGTTTGAGGTATCAAATCGCGTAACGACGACGTCGCTTCGAATCCCGAGACCGAGGCCGGTCTCCCATCTCACTTCCGCACCCAGGCCCAGGGAGCCGCCGATCGCACCAATTCGACCTGCGGCTTCATCAGCGGCCTCTTGAAGGGCTTGGCTCTCCTCATCGTCCGCGGCGTCCGATACCTCCTTCACCGCAGGGATGACGGCGAAAGCACCCGCGCTGATGCAGAGGTTCGGACGTGGGCCACTCGGCTCAACCAGCCAGTATCGCACCTCGGCTGACGGACGAATGGCCGAGCGTAGCGACTGGGCTTGGCTGTCGGACTGAATCACCGTGGTCGACACGCGCGCCAGAGTGAGCCCCCCGAACACGCCCACCCGATCCCAGGCGTACCCGCCGACGGCCGTGAGGGGAGGAACCAAGAGGCCGTCGTTTTCTCCGACCAGAGTGCCGCTGAGCTGACCCTGCTGAGCCCATGCGAGGTCGCCTAAGCCCGGCGGTACATACTCGACCCCCATCATGCCCCCTGCATGGGCGGCGCCCGCAAAGAGCAGGGCGGCGATCACCGCTCTACTCCAGGCTCGCAAGCAGGGATGACACCGCCTCACGATCGCTGTCGTTGAGCGACGCAAACCGACAGCCGGCAAGCTTGTGGTTCGGATCCCCCGGAAAAGGCCGAATGTTGCGGAGCTCAATCTGGCAAGGAATGGGCTCCCTCCCCGGCAGGTGAAGCGAGCCCGTGAAGCCCTCTCCAACCTTGAGATCGTTCCGAGTCGGAACGACGATGCTGAGGCCGGCTGCGGCGATGTCATAGAGCTTCTGGGGCAGGCGATCCCCCAGCCGGTCCGTGGTCACCGAGAATCCTTGACGTCCGAGGACACGATGCCGACGAACCAAGCGGCGCTCGTTTCGCTCAATGGCGTTGGGAAACCGTATCTTCCAGCGACGTCGAGCCTGAGTTTCGGACACCTCCACAATCTCGGAGATGAAGCTGTAGGTCGACTCGCCCTGTGAGTAATCGAACCTCACAATCTGACCTTCGTCGATGTTCACGCCATCCAGAGATACCTCTCCGTGGCTGAAGAAGCTGAAGGTCTGCTCCTCCGAGTTGGGGAACGACAGCGACCCAGGAATCTTGAGCGCACCTAGCTCGAGCGAGGCCGCCCCAATCTCAGCCGCCGCAAAGTAAAGGTGCGCGACCACATCTTCCGCTCGCGTCAGCCACATCGGTCCATTCTCAGACATCTCGTCCTCCGGAGGCTCAGATGGTACCCTATGCGAGTTGCCGTTGCAGTCCAAAGGCTTACGAACCTCCTATGTATGTCCACAGCTTGAGCATTCACGGTCTCGCTGACCTCCCCGCGTTTCGCGCTGACGATCTCGGCCGGCAGGTTCACATCCGCGGCCCAAGCCCCGAGGCGTCGGCGATCGGTGACGGTCTCGCGCTGGCCTTCGCCGCGCTCTCGGAGCGGGCGCTGCGAGGCCTGCTGCGTCGATGGGGGCTGATCCAGTTCGACGATGAAGCCGAGATTGCAGCCGAGGGGCTGCCCGTTCAGGCAACCTGGACCGACCAACGCTCCGCTCGACGCATCGTCGCCGACTCCACCAGCCGCACGGTTCACGCGCGAGTGGTCATCGCACTCGATCCTCCTCTGGCCGCCGAGCTTCGCGCCCACGCCGTCCGCGAGCCGCGCCTCGCTGTGGGTCTGGATGGGAGCCCGAGGGTCACGATCGAGGTGAGTGCCTTCTTCGGGGCCTCTTGGGACGTCCTCTCCATTTCCGTACAGTCGGTGGTCATCGGAGGCGAGCGGTTCTCCACGGGGAGCGGGGAACGCGCACCATGGACCACCGCGTTGCTCAAGCGCATCGGCGAGCGGTTCACATCCCACGACGAGACGACAGGCCACGCCGAGGTCGCGCTGCGCTGCCTGATCTCCGCGGACGAGGTCGAACATGCTCCCCTGCAGTCCTGGCGCCTCATCACACCGCCGACCCTGGGTGAGGTGAGGGTGGCACAGCTCGAGCCTGGCCGAGGGTGCTTCCTGTCGGACGGTCGGCTCATCCGCCGCTACGGGCCCCGAATGGTGGAGGCCCTGAATCAGACAGTATCCGCCTCGCTCATGGGCGCGGATGTCCTCTGGGTCGGCGCACCCGAGCTGCCGCTCGACAACCTCACCGAGGACCCGAAGAGTCCGCTTGAGCAAGTCTGGGCCGTGGTTGAGGACGGCTCGATTGACCCTCGCTCACGAGACACCATACGCTCTATTCTGCCCTTCGCCGCTGGGGAAGAGTGAGGGCCGCCTGCCATCGCTGTGGGGGACTCAAGGCTGGCCCCCTGCTGCCCTGTCCCGACTGCCATCACACCCCCCGAGAAGCGGATCGCTCGGTGGCTTGGCTGTTCTCCCTCGCTCACTTGAGTGAGGCCGAGCTCCAGGAGGCCGCGCTTCGAATTCAAGGTGGAGAAACACCGGACCCCCCAGCCCACCTCCTGCACCATGCCACGGAGCGCATTCGGCTGGGTCGATCCGGTGGCGGGCCGCCCCTCTCGCAGCGGCACATGCTCCTCTTGGGGCTCGGGGCGGTCGTGCTGACGCCTCTCCTCGGACTCGCTGTGTGGTGGGGGTATCGAATGACCCGACCCTTGGCTGCTCGCCAAGCGCTCCGAGTGACGATTCCTGCGGCCGCGCTTCTCGGCTGCATTTGGGTCGGCGTGGTCGCCCACCGCCTGCTGGCCTAGGCGCCATCCCGACGAAGCGACTCCGCGATCTGCTGGCAGCCCGAGAAACCAAGACCGATGAAGCGGCACCCCATCATGCGGTGACTGCTGCCTTGGTCTAGGCTGCTGATGGACACCACCTCAAAGCGAACACTGACCGCATCATGTCCGACGATGTACAGATCGCCGCGGAAGACCTCTCCCTCTTTGAAGGTATCGAGCTGCGGGTCGAAGGCGATGCCCACACCCGCGGGCGAGACATCATGCACCATGAGCATGCGCTGCGCACCGTCCGCCTTGATGACCTGGATCGTGTTCCGATGCGTTCCCGTGCTCTCGTGCCGCTCTACCAGCCGTCGGTCTGAGCGATGGATATCGCGTGGGATGGCTATCCTCCAGGTCGCTGGACTCACCTCAAGGAGCTGCGACTTGAACTGATACTCATCGCTGAGCGAGGCGTACTTCACGAGCACTATTTTTCCCTTCTTGAGGGCGCGTTCAGGAAGGCTCTGCCCAGGCGAGAGCTCAAAGACCACGGTCTGGCTGTCAGGGTCCGGGGCAAGGAGTCTCCCTGAGACCGCCCGACCCGCGAGCACGACCGTTGCTTGCTCGACCGCAACCATGGCCCAGAAGAGGTGCGCAACGACCATCTCTTCCTGGGCTACGTAGTTTCCTGCTGGCATGCTTCTCTCTCCTTGCCTGAGTTGACCACACGGGCGCCCTCGGAGTCTACGATCAGGTCACATCCTGTGTCTGTACACGGCGAAGGGCAACCAGCACCATCGGCGTCAGCCAGGCAAGGAGTGCCGCGGCGTGCGTCCAGCGGAGAGCACCTGCAGGCTCCGACCAGATACCCAGCGCAGTTCCCAGCATCATGGCGTGCAGCTCTGCCGCGCCGCTGACCTCAATGAAAGCCAAGCCCGAGAGCCCGAGGCGCAAGCCCAGATCGATGCCTAGCCCGATCATACCGACCACTATGACGGCCGCCGTTGAGCGGACCCACTGGGCCACAAAAGTAGAGAGGACCGTGAGACCAAGCAAGGTCACGAGGCTGAGCACCACGCTCAGCGAGAGATCAAGCCAGGGTCCGCTCGCGCCCAGCCACGGGGTGGCCACCAACAGCACGGCGGTCGTCGACATCAAGAGCGGCACCGAGGCCATCATCCACAGGCTCAAGGTCTTGGCCCAGTACACGTGCGCACGAGGGACAGGGCGCACCCACTGCTCGCGCAGGATGTGGCCCGACCGCTCCCCGGCCCACGACTGACCCGCGAGCGCAAGAATGAACAGCGGCATGACCACGTGAAAGACGCGGAGCGCCACCTGGGCAGCGTCGGGTCCCGAGAAGGCCAGCACATCCGCCAAGCGTCGATCGTTGAAGGTCATGGTGCTCGAGGAGAGCTGACCATAGGCCAACGCCGCCAGCACAGGGAGCGCGGAACAGCAGGCGATCATCCCTCTGCCCACCGGTCGCCTGCGAAGCACCAGAAGCTCTGCAGCCAACACCGCTCTCACTGTACTCGCCCCGGCGTCACGGACAGGTAAACCGCCTCCAGATCGGACGACACGGCACCGGAGAAGACCAGCCTGCCCTCGCTCAAGATACCCACCGCGTCGCAGATCTGGCTCACCTCTGCGAGCAGGTGAGACGCCATGAGGATCGCGGTGCCCTCGTCGCTCAGTCGTCGGAGGAGATCACGAACCTCGCCGATGCCACGCGGATCCATGCCGTTGGTGGGCTCGTCCAAGACGAGCACAGGCGGCCGACCTAGGATCGCTCGTGCCAGACCGAGCCGCTGACGCATCCCCATCGAGTAGCCATCGACGCGCTCGTCGGCTCGATCGGCCAGACCAACCTCCACAAGAGCGGTGTCGATGTCTTCGGACGTGAAGCCGCCGTAGGCTGCTGAAACACGCAGATTTTCTCTGGCCGTCATGAAGCCATAGAACGCCGGCGTCTCGACCATTGCACCCACCCCCTCCAGGCGGCGGCGGCGGTCCGACTGCCCCCTTATCTGGACGTCACCCGAGGTCGGCTCGATCAAGCCAAGTATGCAGCGAATGGCCGTTGTCTTGCCTGCGCCGTTCGGCCCGAGGAAGCCATAGACCTCACCCGCCCGCACGGTCAGGCTCAGATCGGCAACCGCCCAGCGAGGTCCAAACCGACGAGAAAGATTGGTCGTGACCAAGGCGTCACTTGCCACAAAGCCCTCCTCCGAGTATTCGTGCGCTCCTCATCACATGGCTTAGGCCACGGAGTTCCAGATGTCCAAGTGCTTACCTCCTCGCTCTCTCCTCCCTTGGGTGGCTTTCATCGCCACCGGCTGCCTCAGTCCCTCCACAGCCAAGGATGAGTCCGGGACGGACACCGGCGGGGGTGCAGGAGCCACCGGAGAAACGGCCACGATCTCTTCGGTACAGCAAGGGACCTACGCCGAGGGCACTGTGGTCACCATCCGTGACGCGGTCGTCTCCACGCCCATCATTCCTGGCGACAATCCTGCCTTCTTTGTTCAGACGGCCGAGGGGGGCGCTTGGAATGGTATCTACATCTACAAGTACGATGAGGTGGAGTATGAGCCCGCGGTTGGCGATGTGGTGGACATCACCGGCGAGTATGCGGAGTTCTACGGCAACTCACAGCTGAAGGTCACCGACCCCGGCAACATCACCAAGACGGGAGACGGCGCGGAGGTCGTGGTCACGGACCTGGCGACGGAGCCCGAGAGCTGGGAGGCCTACGAGAGCGTGATGGTGCGCCTCACCGAGGCGGAGATCATCGATGCGTCAAAGCTCTACGAGTGGGGGGCCGTGCAGCTGGCGATCGGCTGCTGGATGGACAACCACTTCACCAACTACGAGGCGGAGACCTGCGGGAGCTACGAGAGCATCACGGGCCCCATCACCTACAGCTACGAGAAGTTCGCCATCCTGCCTCGCTCAGAGTCCGACCTCGTGGGCTACAGCGCAGCGAGCGAGAGCAGCGCCTGTGAGACGGTCTGCGATGACGAGATCGACAACGACGGCGACGGCCTCGTCGACTGCGAGGATGCCAACTGTGCGGGTGACGATGCGTGCCTGACCGATGAGGTCTGCGATGACGGCCTGGACAACGACGGCGACTCCTACGTCGACTGTGACGACTGGGACTGCGACGATGACCCCGCTTGCGAGGGCAGCGGTGAGATCTGTGACGACGGCGAGGACAACGACGGCGACTCCTACGTCGACTGCGACGACTGGGACTGCGACGATGACCCCGCTTGCGGTGGCTCGGGCGGCAGCGACGAGATCTGCGACGACGGCGAGGACAACGACGGCGACTCCTATGTCGACTGTGACGACTGGGACTGCGACGATGACCCCGCTTGCGGTGGCTCGAGTGGCAGCGACGAGATCTGCGACGACGGCGAGGACAACGACGGCGACT
>CAZKOI010000030.1:10972-20338 GCA_964554315.1 uncultured Enterobacterales bacterium
GCTCGAGTGGCAGCGACGAGATCTGCGACGACGGCGAGGACAACGACGGCGACTCCTACGTCGACTGTGACGACTGGGACTGCGACGACGACCCTGCCTGCTCGGACGGATAGGCCTCGACCGCCCGTCAACTTAGGGGCGCCCCTCGGGGGCGCCTCTTGCGTTTGGTTGCACTTCCCGCTTGATTCTGCTCTCGCCCGGGCTACGACTGCATGAAACCCATCCATGGAGCGGCCTCATGTCCTTTCAGAACAACACCACGTCCGAAGACGAGTACTTCCACAAGCTGGCCCAAGAGCAACTCAACAAGCTGCGCGAGGTCGCCGCAATAGAGGACGCAGAGGCCGCCGCAGAGGCCGCCAAGGAGCTCCACTTTCACAAGTGTGGAAAGTGCGGAGCCGACATGAAGACGGAGATCTTCAAGGGTGTCGAGATCGAGCGCTGCGCCTGCGGTGCGGTCCTTCTCGATCCCGGGGAGCTGGAGCAGCTGGCCGGCGCTGATCAAGGCGGCTTCTTCGCGAGCCTGTTCGGCGGATCGAAGTAGGCGCGCTTGCCCGTCGACTCCGACACCGTCCGGCGCTTGGCGGGCCTTGCTGGAATCCACGTCCCCGAAGGCCAGATCCTCGCGGTCGCGGAAGACGTGAGCTTGATGCTGCATCAGGTGAGCGATCTCGACACCTACGCTGGCCAAGCCTCCGAGCAGGTCTCCCGTTGTAACGCCTCACCGCGACGAATCGACCAGCCCGACGCGCAAGCCGACGAGCGACCCGCGCCTCCTCTTCCGGCGGAGGCGGATGGCGCTGTTGCCGTTCCTCGTGTGAGAGGCACCCGCTGATGGACGCCGCGGTCATTGCTGGAGCCGTACGAATGGGCAGCAGGCGCGCCGAGGATGTCATCGATGCCGCCCTAATCCGCGCCGAGCGAGCATCCCATCTTGGCGCCTTCAAGCTCCTTCACCGCGAGCATGCGCTCCGTCGCGCCCGCTCGATCGACGCACAGATCGCTGCAGGCGTTGATCCGGGGCGCTTGGCGGGCGTACCCATCGCCATCAAAGACAACATCGCCCATGCAGGGATGCCCCTGGAGGCGGACTCCTTCATGCTAAGAGGCTGCATCGCGCCTAAAACGGCCACGGCCCTTGCGCGACTGGAGCGGGAGGGCGCCGTCGTCATCGGTCGTACGCGGATGGATGCGTTCGCCATGGGATCGAGCGGAGAATTCTCATCGACGGGCCCCACCCTCAATCCGCTGAGCAGCAACCACGTCCCAGGGGGCTCATCCTCGGGCTCCGCGGTGGCGGTTGCCGCCGGAGTCGTGCCGATCGCCCTCGGCTCGGACACCGGGGGTAGCGTCCGCCTTCCCGCCAGCTACTGCGGAGTCGTCGGCCTTCGACCGACCTTTGGTCGGATCAGCCGATCGGGTCTCGTCGCCCACGCCTGCTCGCTCGACCAAATTGGACCGCTCGCGCGAAGCGTTCGAGACGCCGCGATCGCAACCCACATCATGTCGGGGCGCGACTCCTACGATGCGACGACGCTGAGCGACGGGATGACCCCGATGGACGCCTCGCTCCAGCCCGACCTCCGAGGGCGCGTGATCGGACTGCCCTCCGAGTGCTGGTCCGTCGAGACGCCATCCCATCGCGCGGTGCGTGGAGCACTTGCTGCGCTTCAAGCCGCCGGCGCAACCTTGACGACGGTCCAGCTCCCAGCGCTCCGTTACGCAGCGTCCGCCTACCTCATCCTCTCCAGCGCCGAGGCCGCATCGAACCTCTCTCGATACGACGGTGTGCGGTATGGTCTCAGGCGCATCGGTGAGGACCTGCAGAGCATGTACACCCAGTCGCGAAGCGAGGGCTTCAACTCGGAAGTCAGGCGAAGAATTCTCTTCGGCACCATGGTGCTGGCCGAGCAGGGCGACAGCACCCTGTACCGGCGTGCCCAGCGCGCTCAAGCGGATATTCGACGTCAGCTCGAGCACGCTCTGCAAGAGGTCGATGCCTTGGTGACGCTCACGGCGCCAACGCCCGCCTTCAGGCTCGGCGAGCGATGCGATGACCCCACCCTTATGCACCAGACCGACAGCCTCACGGCGCCGGCTTCGCTGATCGGCATCCCTGCATTGAGCGTACCCGTCGGTCTCGTTGATGGACTTCCCGTCGGGGCCCAGATCATGACTGCCCACGGAGACGAGGCCACGGCCTTGATGCTGGGCATGGCCATTACCGGTCGCTGAGCGATGCCGCGCCTCTCACGCCGACACACCGTCTGGTCCAGCGTCATCGCCGAGGCGCCGTGGCTGGTCGGCGCCGGCCTGGCCGCAGGCGCCCTCCTCTCCGTGGTTCCACACCTCAACCATCCTTGGGGAAGCAACTGGCCCATGTACTTCGAGGCCGCACGATTCTTCTGGGATCCAACGGCCGCGTACTTCGGGTGGCGTCCACCGCTCTACCCGCTGTTGCTCGCCACTGTGGGCCAGTCCTTCGGCTACGTCCAGGCCGCGCACTGGATCGCCCAAGCCAGCATGGTCGTGGTCGTGTTCTCCGCAGCATGGCTCGCTCGCCTCTGTGTCGGCAGGGGGGGTGCCGTCATTGCAGCGCTGTCCATCCCGCTGCTCCAGTGCGCGGTCGAGGGGGCGATGTGGACCAACATGTACCCCCCTGCGGCGGCCACGATGACCCTGGCGTGCGCCCTGTCTGTGCTCCTCTACCGGCGCCCGATGCTCTTCGGCGCCCTCATCGCTGGACTCGCCTGTGGGCTGGCGTGGCGCATCAACCACTTGGGCTTGGTTGCAGTACCGCTCGGACTGGGCATGGCCATCGTGGGGGCGCGATCTCGTCGGCACCTGGTGATGCTCCCGATGCTCTTCGGTGTGGGTACCTCAACGGCCGTCGCGCTCGATGCGTGGGTCGTCGATCGATGGAATGTTCCGCAAGAGAGCCTCTCCGACCAGGTCATTCAGCGTCGGCGCGAGGAATTGGATCGAATCGCCAGCGGCCAGAGCGATCCGGCCATGTTCAGCGAGTGCACAGGTCTCGAGCCTCGCCCGCTCAACCTCGAGGAACTGACCAGTGGCTGCGCGCAGCAGTTCGTTGAGGCCAACTACGGAACCCTGAGGACCGAGGACTGCGCGCCTCCCGTCTCTATGCTGGCCTGGCTCATGCCGCTCGCGCTGCTTCCTTCTGCCCGCCGCCGGTCCTGGAGAGACTCTGCTGCCGCCGTGCTCCTCTTCGGCGGCCCCTTGGGCGCCTTCTTGATCGCCGCCGCGTGGACGTCCTACGCGGAGAAGTACGTCATCAGCTATCTCGGCATCATGGTCCTGGTCGCACCCATGGCCTTCGATCGCCTGGGCGGATGGCTCGGTCGCTTGGTCGACCATGTCGATGGGGGTCGCGCTCTGGGTGTGCTGGCTGCCGCTGCCTGGGCCATCGCCTCCTGGCCGGGGGCGACGACGACCCGCGCCGACACGCCCAATATCCAGCTGGACTGGGAGTCTGTGGCGGGGGAGGTCGCGGAGTGGGCGAAGGACAGCCTCGAGCCCGAGGACCTCTTGATCGACTGCGTGCCTCTGAACGTCGACTTGGTCATGCTGCCTCGAGCCGCCCAGATAAAGAAGGGCGTCAGCATTCAGTCAGACTGCATGGCCTGGGTCGCCCGACCACCCCGGAGTGAGGGCCAGACCTTCCTGGTGCAGCAAGCCTTCGACGGACATCCCCACACGGGCCCCGCCCACATCGAGGCCATGGGGTGGGTGCTCGTGCGCCAGCTCGATGATCGACACCGCCTCTGGCGTCGACCTTAGAGCTTCCAGTACACCAAGCCCGGGGCTTCGGTCCCCGTGCCAAGGGAGGAGGTGAGCGCCTCGCGAAGCCGGAGGTTCTTTGAGGGGAGGTGGAGCAAGACATACGCAAAGCCCTCGGCCCTGAGCGCCTCGGCTGCTCGAGAGCCTACCGCCTTGCGGTAGAGGCGCTCGAGCCTGGGATTACCTTGACGCACCACGTTCTGGGCCGTTCCTGAGGTGGGCCGACGATGCCGGAGTTGGGCCAAAACCCGAATCTCTCCTGTGGTGTCGTGATGAGAGAGCGGAAACTCGAGCACGCCGCCGGGGGCAGGATCCTCGCGCATCGTGGCGTACAGCGGGTCCGACGCATGGGTGACCGTCTTGCGAGGCCAAAGCGTGCGCGTTGACCAGGCATTAAAAGCCAGGCACCCGACCATGATCGCCCCGACCCCCGCCCGCAGCGACCCAGCCCGAGTCTGCAGGAGCGCCGAGCCACAGATCGCGAGCCCGAGAAAGGCCACCTGAACAAAGCGATAGTACATCCCGCTCTTGGTCAGGGGATAGCCCGCCACCTCAAGGCCATAGGCCGGCATACGCAGGTCGAGATCGCTCAAGTGAAGATCGGGCCCGAAAGCGAAGACGGCGCCCCCTGCGAACAGGAGAATACCGACCCACGATATGCGAAGCCTCCACACGATCGCCGCGGCCACCAGCACAAGCGCGAGCGGACCCACCAGGGAGACATTGTTGACGCCCATGGTCGAGATGTCCCATCGCGGGGCATCGCCGATGAAGCTGGACCAGGTCATGACGGGGCTGAGCTGCGGGGGCGAGCGAAGTCCTGGGATGGCGCTCGCAGGGCTGAGACCTGATGCGGCTCCACTCTGGACGGAGTGGTACCACAGCGCGGGAATGAGGCCCGCAGCCGACGCCCCTGCCGCTAAGACCATGCGGACGATGGTGCCCCTCCGAGCGAGCAACCACAAGAGCAGCGCGAGCGGCATGACCAGCGCTATCGACGGACTCGTGAAGCCCATCAACACGGCCGCCATGAGGACGCGCACGAGCCACCACGGCGATCCCGGGTCGCGTACGCCCTTGTCCACCTCGAGGAGCAGCCAAGGCAGACACCACAGAGAGAGCTTGGCCAGCTGCCCGTTGGCGAGCAGGCCCAGGGCAAACGGACTCAACACATAGAGCGCGGCGGGCAGAAGGGTCGCACCGGTCGGAATCAACCGCCGGAGCAAGGCTTGGGTCACCAGCCATGACACCACCAGGTTGAGTCCTGTCACGATCCAGGTCGCCCAGATCGCACCCATCAGCAGCGAGAGCGGTGCCGCCACGATGAGAGACGCCCAACCGATGAACCGAAGGTCCACTCCCTCAGGTGCGCCGATGCGTTCGGTGTAGCTGGTCGGCGGGTGGTCGCCCGTGAGCATCTCGGCAAGGTGATCCACCACCCACACGTGCCCCGGAAAGAAGCCTGTGCCCACATCGTCCGAACCCGTCCCCCAGAAGCACGCGGTCATGACAGCCAGAACGCTCGCCGTCACCACCGCGATGTCGCGAGTGCTTGCCACCCTAGTGTGCACCTTGTCGACCAAACCGAGCCCACCACAAGCCCATCATCACCAAGGACGCCAGCCAGGCCAGGCCGATGATCTTTCCTCCGCGATGGCGCACCTCCGGTGAGAAAATCTCCAGGGCACGAAGGTGCGGCCTCGCTTGGCCATCCTCGTCCACTCGGAAGGTGATGTGATCTTGTCGGCGATCGAGCGGCACGACGACTCCCTCCCAGAGCACCTGCGTCTCTCCATTCTTGACGTGACTCAAGGTGACGGGAATCTCGTCGGAGACCGCCTGCTCGACCACGGCGGTGAAGAGGCCGTCCTCAAACTGGTCTCCAGGAAGGCCAAGGCTGTCCTTCAGCTCCACACGGAATGCAGGACCACCGCTCAAGAAGAAGCGTCCCGAGTCAAAGCCGTCAGGAAGCATGAGGTCAACGCGAAGGTTCCACTGAATCGGCTTCACGGGCGGACCAACGAGCCTGCGAGCCCTCTCCGTTCGCACGCCACCTTGTGCACCCGAGGCGGGAACCTTCACGAGCACCACGCCGCCGCCTCGATCCCGCTCCGTGTGGGTGGAAAAACCCTTGAGCGCCTCCCGGATTCGAAGTCCATCCGCCGGGTCAATCCAGTCGTTGTGAACGGCTAGAGCGGAGAAGCCCCATCCACGGAGAAGCGCAAACGCCCCCTCTCGATCGCCCTCGAAGAGCCGCGCAGCAACCTGACGCGCTCGGGGGACTCGAGGGTTGGCCTCCGGGTCCACCGCCACACAGTCTTCCGCAATCGGACGTTTGTGCTGAGTCTGGTACTGACACAGCATGGCGTTCATCCAAGAGTCGACCTCTCGGCTCCTGCTGGTGCCCTCGCCAACCAGGTCAAACACTGCGCCCTCGGCAATTCGATAGACGCTGGGTGTCGTCGAAGGCCGCGCTACCTGCCGCAGCGGAAGGCGCACAGCGTAGACCGTCTCCAGCGCGATCAAGGCGACGAGGACCCGAGACAGCCTTGATCCCAGCCGCTCTCGAAGCAGCGACACGCCCAGCGCAGCCATTACCGACAGGCACAGCCCCCCCGCCCACATGATGCGGCCCGGAAATCGAAGGTATCGAACCCACGGAATCTCCCAGAGGGCGTGCAGCGGCGACGCCATGGATGACTCGTCTGGCGCGATGCCAAGCGACCAATCCGGGCCCAGAGAGATCAGCACCGCGAGACACCACACCACGGCGAGAGGAGCGAGCATCCGGCCTCGTAACGAGAGCGCAAACACGGCAAGCGCGACCGAGCCCGCCGAGAGGGCGAGAGACCACGAATGATCGGTGCGATCAACCTCGGCCGAAGCGGGCCCAAGACTGCCCAGCGACAGGGAGCCTAGCCTCAGCGTCTCCGTCGAGGCATAGGAGGCACCGGGGGTTCCCGCCGACGAAAACAGGTGCAGGTAGACCAGACCGAAGGACAGCGCGATGGCCGCCGCCAAGAGAAGGGGCAATCGGGAGGCACCGCGACTCATCCCGCTCAGTCCTATTCCTGCGGCAACCAGCCCTGCAGACACGCCCAAGTACCCGCTGCTGAAGAGCGCAAGACCAAAGAAGACCCCCGCCCAGAGCCCATCCGTCCAGGTCGCCTCGCCCTCTCTGCAGCGCCAAAGCGAGAGCGCCATGAGCGGCATCCACGGATTCATCACCTGATAGACATGGCCCTCAAGCAGCGCCGCTGCGGCGAGCCCAGAGCCGACAAACAGGAAGCCCGCGAGGTGGTGAAAGGGCGCCCGAACACCGACCACCCTGGCAAAGGCTGCCGCCGACCATCCGCTCAGCGCGACACCGAGGACGGCAAGCCAGCCATGCAGGCGGGCAGGCTCCAGCTCTCCGCTGGCCCAAGCCAGCGGAAGCAAGAGCCACGAGTCGATGGCCGAGTAGGTGACCCCGTCGGGCCAGGCCGAGAAGGCGTCGTGCAGCTGGAGCCCCATTCGATACGCTGCATCGATGACCCAGACCGTCCCCAGCGCATCAAAGTGCCGACCGACGATGTTGGCGCCGGCCGCAGCAGAGGGCCATGTCCAGACCACGCCGAACGTCAGCCATAGGAGTCCAGCCAGTGCACCAGGGAGCGGTCGCTCGACCCACTCTCGCGCGGAGCGCCCGAGGGCGCGCTGACCCAAGAGCAAGACGCCGAGGACGGACACCACAAGCCACACCCCCCACGCCATCGATCGGCGCTCCTGCTGCGCTCGAAGCGTTGAGAATTGAACGGGCTCGCTGAGGCGCCATGCCGAGTCCGAGGCGCGCGCCGACAGCGCCCAGGAGAGCCGTGCATCTCCTTCAGGGAGAATCTCTAGGCCCTGGTTCACGCGCAGCGGCGGGTCCCGATCCATGAGCCAGAGGTCGACCCCGACCGTCCGGGTTTGCGGACCGGAGACGGTCGCCGTCCATAGGCCTGGCTCCTCCTGGCGGAGCGGCACCTCTCGCTCTTCACCCATCCACAGAACTTGGGCCGAGACGGCTCCGGGCGCCTCGCTCGTCAAGGCCCCTTCCTCGACCGACACCGCCAACGTCAAGCGGACCTCCGCCTGTGCCGATAGCGACCACGCACAAAAGAGGACGCACACCCTGATAAGCTGCCTCCAATGAAGCGACGAAGACCATCGCTGAGCGCGCGCCTTGTGCTGGGGCTCACCTTCGCGGCCGCCCTGTTGGGCTTGGCTGAGGTTGGCGCGCGGCTCTCGGGAGTCATGCCCGCGTACCAACCTGACGCGATGGGACGCTGGCAGACCCAGCCCAACCTCTCCAGCCACACCATGACCGGCTTGCGCGAGCCCCACCAATTCCGCGTCACCACCAATGCTCACGGACTTCGCACCCCCCACGCCATCGCGCCCGAACCTGGCGAGTGGCGCGTGGCTGTGATGGGAGACTCGACCGTGTTCGGCTGGGGCGTCGAGGACACCGAGAGCATCGCGGCCTTCGCCGAGCGCACCCTGCAGGCTCTCGAGCGGCCCGACATCCGCGTGATCAACGCGGGCCAGCCTGGATACTCCACCGCGATGGCGGGCTGGCTCTTTGAGCGTGCGGTCGCGGAGTATCAGCCCGACCTCACGGTGGTGTTTGTCTCCATGCACGACTTCAACCGGACGCTGATGTCGGACGCCGAGCGCTATCTCGGCACCGAGGGCCCCGCTGCGGGCTTCCGAGCCTTCCTCGTTCAACACGTTCGACTCTATGCCGTGCTCCGACAGCACCTGTACCCTCTCGCTCATGAGGCCCAGCTTCTGCCAGACAGGCCCTCCAAGGAGGCGCGGGTTCCTCGGGTCTCGGACGCTGAGCGAAGCCGCGTGCTCGAGCACATGCAAGCGATGGCCACGCGATGGGGCGGACGCGTCACCGTTGGCTTCCTCCCGTTCCATCGCGATCTGATGGACGGAACGTCGCCCGATCGGCCAGGACTCGCGCAGGCTCAGGCCTGGTCTGAGGCCCATGGTGTGCCCGTCCTCGATCTTCGTGCCTGCTGTGGTCCAGGCGCCGACGAGCGGACCTTCAGCTTCGATCGTGGGCACCTCAACGCCCTCGGCAACGACGAAGTGGGTGAGGCCCTGGCGAACGCGCTGGCTGCCCATCTACCGCCCAAGATCCCATGACAGCTGACTGGATTCGGGCGTTGCCCCCTGCTCGATCACCTCGCCATTGCCATCCTTAATGGTCACGGTGACGCGAAGCGCGTGGCCGGGCATGTTGAGGGAGAGCGCTCCCGGCTTACCGACCCTCGCGCTGCCCACGGTTCGGCCTTCGCTATCCACAGCCTTGATGAAGTAGGGCGCGTCACCGCCCTGAATGTCCATCCGCAGTGACCAGCCTGGGAGCGGCTCGACTGGGACGTGACCATCGCTGGGAGGGGATGCGGTCGGCTGAACGCCAGGGGAGACAGCGCCATCAGGGGGATCCTGGCCTTGCCGATCGGGGTGGCCCATAACGGTACGGATCCTGGCCTTGGCGTCGAGGGCCGCCCGCTCCTCTGACGACATCTC
>CAZKOI010000031.1:0-19708 GCA_964554315.1 uncultured Enterobacterales bacterium
CACCGATACGGACACGGACACCGATACGGACACGGACACCGATACGGACACGGACGCCGATACGGACGCCGATACGGATGCGGACACGGACGCCGATGATACGGCTTCATCCTCAGATTCCGACTCAGATGTTGGCACCGCGGATGACACAGCAGTGCCTGGCGGCGACGACGCCGATGCCGATGAGGGCGGTGGAGGTGATTTGATGGAAGAGGGTATCGACTCGGGCGGTCTCAAGGGGACCTGCAGCTGCTCGGCTGCACCGGCCCCTGGCGACCTAGCATGGTTACTGCCGCTGGTCGGTTTGGTGTGGCGCCGTCGCTACCAGTAATCTGCCGTTAAGCAGACATCGGATTGTACCTTTACCATGCAGCTTAGGCGCAGACCTGGATCTACTCGGTTGGCTCTTGCCACCTTCAGCTCGCGCTCGGTCGGCGGTGGCAACGTGCCCGACACTACCCGTAAGCCACAGCGTCCACATGTACCGTCAGCCCCGCAGCTGCTGCCGACGGGCAACTCCGCAAGCCTTGCCACCTCGAAGACTGTCATAGGTGAGTCGACGTCGACCTCGCGTCCGCTTGGCTCAAATCGCACCTTCACGGCATTGCCGGGCTAATCACTGGCCAAGGCCCACTCGCCAGGAATGCGCGAGTGTCGCCTGTCACGGCCTTGTGTCTGACGCCATAAATGGTCTCGACATGGTGCCAGGGCTGCATGACCGTCTCCGCTGTCGTGCACAGGCGCGCCGCGGGTGAGGTGGCTCCGACGTGGGCCTTGAGGCAGGCTGCAGCACAACAAATGAGGCACTTGAGCAGGGCTCTCTCGGGTGATTCGCGTCCTGAAAAGTGCCAGAGGGCCTCCCAGGCCTCATGGGCTTCCCACATGTACCGATGGTTGAAGAGGTCCAGTCCGAGCTTGAAGCGCTCGTCATCCATCCAGCTCGCGAAGGGCGTCCATGGGCGTTCGTCTGGGGCACATCCGTCGGTGTACATGTGGCCAGCGGGATGTCGAAACGGATGAGGGTTCAGGCCAGGAACGTAGCGGTAGGGAGGTAATGGGGCTGAAGCGTTGAGGAGCGGCATCGTTGCAGGCGGGGCTGGAATCTTGGCGGTCACGTTCGAGGCCACTCTCTGTAGACCATAAAGAGGCGGTATGCGGCCATCACTCCAAGCAAACCGCCGGCTATCGGATGACTAGGCCATGCAAGGGTCGCTGCGGTGCCGAACACGCCCACCGTGAGGATTCCGGTGAGGCTCTTGGTGTAGTGGGTCATTTCACCTGTAGCGGCTTTGCTCTATACCCTCGAGCGAAGTCGGCATCCGCCGGTGCGTAAAGGTCGATTAGGTCCGCCGCCATACGCTGCACACCTTTCTGGTTGGGCAGGTGTTTAGTGGGGCGGGAGGCGCGGTCGACCATCTCCTCAGTGAAGGGCTTTGCCCCTGATTCTCGAAGGAACTGTTCTCCCTGTGTCGCGGGGTCGACCTGCTCGGGCAGCACGCTCGGCCCCCAAAACACAGGCGTCACGCTCAGGTCAATGGTTCCCGGCACATAGGCGACGACATGCCCATCGACATGACCGGGGTTCAGGCGGGCTGCAGGCGTTGTTCCGATGAAGAGCACCGGTCCACCCACTTGCCGAACCCTTGCCATCTCTTTGTCGACCTTAACCACAACCATGGTTCCGCTGATGAACTCATCACCAAGCACATTCCACGCGAAGTGTCCGGGTTCAGACATGGTGAACGTCTCGACGTGAGCGAGGCCTTTGATCCCGCCTGACGAGGGTGACGCGGCGATGGCAGCAGAAATTAGTGCAAATGCAAACATCTCAGTACTCCAACATAAGGTCGTCGATCGCGACTCGTCCCATAGGAGACCCGTGGTCTGGGCCAACATCGAGGCGAATGGTCGCGACATCACGAAGATTCAGGGCCGGGTTGACCTCGCCGAAGTCAGTAACGCGGAGGCGAATCGTGTTGAATTCATTCGACCAGCCCGAGCCGACTCCGAACCCCGTTCGCGCATAGGGTTGGGTGATGTGACCCCAATCCGCCCAGGGAATAGTCGCTTCCTCTCCGGAGCCATCGACAACAGTAATGGCAAAGCTGAGCGAATCCGAGAGGTCGATGGTGAGCGGATGCCGTGATCCTTGCGCTGCACGGAAGCTCATGTAGGTGAACACCGTCCAGTCTGAAGCATCGGCGGTGAGCTCCCAGCTCACGCTCGCGTTGTCTGTGAACGAGAAGCTTGCCCCGCTGTTATCGTCCCACGAACAGCAGGCCTGAGTCATTCCACTCATGGGGTCGGACCCGCCGACGCTGAGTGCGTCGTTGGAGTCGTCCATCCATCCTTCATAGAAGTTCGAGACAGTGTGGGTGACCACAGCACCGCTGCTGGCGATGTCTTCATCTTCTTCAACTTGGAAGTCGTCAACGACCATCGCATCGCCCTCTTTGTCAGGACGATACTCGTTGGCGATAACAGCGGACGAGAGCAAGTTGGGCGGCCTGAAGGTATCGGCACGGCGACGAACATAGTCCATGGAGGGCAAATGGCCGTCGGCGTAAGCTCTTACGAGCGCCAGGTAATAGGCCTTTGCGATGTCCTGGGTGGCGGGCCGACCGATGAGAGATGGTCCCGTGGCATCAGCAAATCCACAGCAGTTGAACTCATTGTGTCCCACGCCCTGGAGGTAGGTGGTCTGCACCGCGGACTCGGCCGCCGAAGTGAGCCGGAAGAACATGACCACCGAGTTGGACGGAGCGCCGTGCACATCGCCGTCTGCTGCGCCCGCGAAGAGGTGATAGGGCCGGTCGTGAGGGTTCGAATACTCCACCGTGTAAAAGACGGTAGGAGCGATGGAGCTAATGAGCGAGATGCTGTTCTCGTCGTAGTAGTAGGTCTCGTAGCCCTCATCGACCATTCGATCGTAGGCTCTCGCGACACCTTCACCGCCGCGGCTGTGGCCAATCCAGATAATGTTGTCGGGGTCCACCTTGCCCTCAAGGCGGCCGTCGGCCAGACCCAGCTCGGTGGCGGCAAAAAAGTAGTCGGTATTCTCGAGCGTGGTGTACGAGGCGTACTCGATACCGGGTCCCGTCCAGTTGCTGTGAGACATCACCACATAGCCATGCGAGGCGAGATGCTCGCCCAGATAGTCGTACCAAAGATAATTGTGTCCATTGCCGTGGCTGATGATGACGACGGGAACCTCGCTCCGATCTTCGATGTCCTCGGGGAAGTAGACGATCTGGTCCAGCCAGCTACCGCCAGTGTAGTTGATGCTCTCCACCTCAAGTGGACCAGAGGTGTGGAGGTTGCCCATAACGGTGATGCCGGGCCACGTGTCGCCAGGGCCCATTGCGACGTCACCCGGCGTCAGGCTGTCGCTCATGTCGAAGTCAACGACGACGTCGAGCTCTCGCATATGATCCGAACCCACCTCGATATCACCGGTAAACAGGGGCTCGTAGTTGTCTGCCGTGGTGCCTTCGCTGAAGAAAATGGTATCCGCACCGTCGGCCGTGACGTCAATGAGCGAGGGGTCTGCGACCCACTCTTCTGCGGTCTTTCGTTCGACCACGTGGACCTTGTAGGGCAAGCCAACGCGACCGGCATGGCGCTCGGGGGACAACGTCAGGTAGACGGGGGCGTTGTAGTTGAACACCTGGACTCGTTGACTCCAGGGAGCCACGTCGATCGGGTTCCCTGTAATTGGTGGTTGCGTCGCGCTGTGGAATCTGGCCTCCGCAATACTGTCTGGGCAGAGCCCGTCAGTCACGGAGAGTATTGCTGAACCGGTAGAGGAGGCATGGAGTAGGATGGTCGCTGGAAGAAGCTCGGTTGAGAGTCGAAGTACACCATCGTCGTCGGGCATGAAAATGCTGTCAGCCGCCTCCGCCCAAAGGGAAAAACCGGAACCCTCGAGCGCAATGTCAACGCGTCCATCGGGGCGCTCGGCGTCAAGCAAGTCCACGGTGACCGGGTAGGCGTAAAAGCGCTCGATTTCTTGGTTGTCGGGCGTGATCTCTGGACGAACGGGGATGAAGCTAGACTCGGCACCAAAGGCCATCAGCGGGTTGTCGAGGGTGACTCCACAGGTAGAGCAGCCGTAGGCGTCAACGCAGATCGAGAAGCCCTCCGTACAGACATCACGCTGGGCAACATCGCCTGCCTCGTCGCAGGTGGTCGCCGTGGTGCCTACACAGACCACCTGACTGGGTGTGTCGTCGCACTCGTCAGGAATGGTACCGTCCGCATCGGCGTCCGCATCGGCGTCCGCGTCCGCGTCCGCATCGGCGTCCGCGTCCGCGTCCCCGTCGCTGTCGAGCACAGTGAGTTGGTCGTCGCTGGACTTGGCGCTTGGCGCACATCCTGCGGTCAAGAGGAATGAGAGTTGCCAGATCTTCATAGTCGGACGGTATCACTCTTTCGGCCGTGTTGGTGCTCGTCAGATCATCGTCTCCTGGATCTGGAGGGTCAACTCCGACAGCGCGTCCATGGCCTCGTCGGGGATCACCTCGAAAGAGACGGCCACACTACACACTGCGTCGGAGTCTGGTGACGGATCAAACACCCTCACGACCCTTGCACTCGTGCGCCAAGTCGGACCATCGTCTCCAATTCGGAGCGCGATCACGAGCAGAGTTCCGGGCGAGAGGCTGACGAGGGTATCAAAACGCAGGCCACCCACAGAAAAGTTCATATAGGGGTCGGGTTCCGTCCAGGCATCAAGTACATCGGTTCCTGCAAGCCAGGCCTCTGCCTCCTCGGCGGATGCGATTCGATACGCGATCGGTAGACCGGCAAAGAGCCGGGGGAAGTCCCGCTGTTCTGCGCGGTGGTGTTGAGTGTCTTCGAACTGCAGACGAAACCTATCTCCACCCATCGGCTCGATGGCTCGGATTGTCCCGGTTCGCTTTCCAGGTTCGTTCTCGATGGAGATGAGGACCTTGCTGCCAGCGAACAGCTTGGAACCATCGGGCCCACAAATCAGGTTTGCAGAACCCGCCTCAGCATCTTGGAGGGTCCCATCTACCATCAACGGATGGTCGCCCTGAGCGCTGAAAATGCGTACTGCCACCGACATGGGTCATCTCCTACTGTGGCGAGAGTGTAATCCAAAAGATGGTGGATTGAGTTGTGCTGAGCACGATAATGTGGAGGGTATGAAGCCCACGCGACGTTCTCTGCTCACAGGTTTTTCAGCGCTTGCGCTCACGCCTGCCTGCGGCACAGGTGCGAAGCGAGAGGGTGGTTCGGACACGGGTGACCCGTCCGAGCCTCAGCCGGATCCCGTTCGGAGCGCTGAACCCGACGTGCTTTGGGAGCCGTCAGGGGACGTAGACTTGGAAGCCTTTCCCTCAGGTGTACAGGTCGGCGACGTGATGCCGGACGCAGCCCTCTTGAGTGTGTGGACATCCGAAGACGAGGTCACCGTCGAACTTGCTGCGGCCGATGGGGAGGGCTGGACACCCGTGGGTGTCCTGCTCACGTTGACGAGATCGGGTGTCTGCGCCCAAGGCGAATTGACCGGCTTAGAGGCCGATACGGCGTACTGTGTGGTGGTCAGTGCAGGGGGTCGTAGGTCTGCAGTGTCTCGGTTTCGCACAGCACTAGCACCCGATGCTTCTCGACAGTTGACGATTGGTGCGACGAGCTGCCTTCACTCGAATCACCCATGGAAGAACATGAGTGCTGTCGCTGCATTGAAGCCAGATGCCTTCCTGTTTCTTGGCGACACCGTCTATGCCGATGGGGCCGAAGATCTTGACGGCTACCGGTGGTTCTGGGAACGGGCACTCACCACGCAGGGAATGATTGACGTCACGGCGAGTACGAGTGTGATTGCGACCTGGGATGACCACGAGGTCACGAATGACTTCGAGGGGCTGCGCACACCCGAAGCACGAGTCGAGGCGGCTCTAACGGCCTTTCGGGAGGGCCTTCCGCAACGCATCGGCGGGCTAGGCGGTCTGTGGCGAAAGCTGAGTTGGGGTAGGGCTGCAGATATCTTTGTGCTTGACGGCAGAGGGGAGCGGGATGGCGAGGAGCAGTATCTCTCGCCGGCGCAGATGGAGTGGCTCAAGACGGAGCTCGAGGCCAGTAATGCTCGCTTCAAGCTCATTATGAACTCGGTTCCCATTACCGATTACGCGCCCATCTTTGCTCAGGCGCTGGTTCGAGACCGTTGGCAGGGCTACCCCGAGCAGAGACGCGAGATTCTCGACCACATCGTCGCGAATGACCTCCAGGGAGTACTCTGGATCACGGGTGACTTCCACATGTGCACGGCATCTCGACTCGACTCGGCGGAGGGTGTGGCTTCCGAGCTCTGGGAGATCATGGTGGGGCCTGGCGGGAGCTTCCTAAACATTGCCGCTCAGTTGGTTGAGCCGTCTGACCAGTTTCCGGTCATCTTTGCCGAGTATTGTTCAACCGTCATTCACCTAGACCCTGGGACGGGTTTGGTTCAGGTGGAATGGGTCGGAGATGACGGCGAAGTGATCGAGTCAGTTGAGATCAACCTCTGAGACATCAATCTGCGATGAGGTGTCGCAGAAACGACCAACACGTGCTGACGACGAATGCTGCCGACACGAGAGCGGCGGCCGAGCGCAGTCGACTCGAACGCTCCGCCACAAGGGGCTCTTCGTCGTCATCGACAAGGCGGACCTGAAGGATTGGGCCTTCTACGGGGTCCGGCTCATGGGTCTGATTGAAGCGGAACGGGTCAAAACAAGTGCTCACGCATCCACTCTACACTGCGCGCCTGCGACATGCTGCTTCACTGCTGCAAAGGAAGCGGAAGAACAAACACCTTCCCGAGCACATCGGGTTGACCGGGCGCCCCAATGATGAGCCTTTCATCGTTCGCTGCGAGGGAAAGGCCAGCCTCGAGGCCACCTGTTCCACCAAGAACAACCTCACGTCCTTCCTCTTCAAGGCGATCGAACCAAGTGATCTGGGGGCCACTGTGGTGGAACGGTGAGGACACCACGAGGTCATCATGACCATCGCCATTCACATCGTTGGTGAGTATGGCGTGCCCAAAGCGACCCTCTCCGCTCCATGTGCGCAAGACTGAAAAGTCGGCCTTTGAGATGGCGTACACGCGCCCTGCACCGGGCGCCCCAAGCAGCCAAGCTTCTTGTTCGTCTATCACCGAACTTGAGAGGGAGAAGCCGGCTTCATCTTGCGGCTGAGGACGTTGGAAGTCTCTGTCGCCAGCGCGCATGGCGACCTCGCCATGTGAAAACCCAACGGCCGTTTGACCTGCGGATACGAAGAGTGATGTGGGTCTTCCCGCTGTGGTTTCCTCGGATCCGTCTTGGCCTATCCAGCCCTCAGCCCATGCGATGTCGCCCTGCACGGACAGGGCGATGCCCATGCTTGGAAGGCCTGAACGGACCTCTCGACCACTCTGGTCAACCACCCTGTTGTCCATGGGAGCGCTCACGAGAAGGCGCTCGCCCGTGTGAACGATGTGTGCACCCAAGCGTCCGGGTCCGCTGGTGGCGCGTTCTAGCCCCTTCTCGTCCCACCGATAGACGATCCCAGTTTCGCCGTGAGGGGCTCCAATCCACACGGCATCCGCAGAGGCAGCGACCGAGCTTCCGAAGCCGTCGTCCGTCACCTCGGCGATCAGAACCACGGGCTCGGTTTGCGTTGTCGGTCGCTCGACAAAGGTCAGGCGTTTAGACGATACGGCCCCATCGGAACAGCCTTGCAGGGCTGCAACAAGAGTCAGTAGGGTGGACGAACGAGCCTTCATGAGTGGTCAGCATAGCCGCACTTGGCTACGGGGCCAGCAAGGAGACACCATGGCAGCCATTCGTCGGCATGTATACATCGCCAATGGAGCCCGTGCAGTTTGGCGCGCGCTCACGACCGCAGAGGGCCTCGAGAAGTGGCTCGCTGAGGATGCACGAGTCGATGCTAGGAAAGGCGGCCGCGTCGTTCTGGCTGGGTCTGATCTTGACCCGGAGCACGATGTTGTCGGTCTCATTCACACATGGCGTCCGACCTCCAAGCTGGAAATCTCATGGGACAATATCGGTGCGTCGGAGACCAAGGGGAGCACCGTTGCCTTCCAAGTTGCTCGCGACGGTGAAGAGACTCGGGTCAGTATCGTCCACAGCGGAGGAGAAGCATTGGAGGATCCGGAGCGCAGGGTGAAGCTCGATCGGGCCTGGAAGATTGCGCTAGAGACGCTACAGGCGCTTCTGGACGAGTAGGGGCGTCTTTCCCCGCATTCGCCTGGGATGATGGTATGCTCCATGCTCAACGGCAAGGGGTAGTGTCATGTTTAGGTTAGCGCTTCTTTGGGGGATGTGTTCTCCCGCAGCATGGGCGTTCTGCGGGACGTATGTCGGTGGGGCGGGGACGGAACTGTACAACGGTGCCAGCCAGATTGCGGTGGTGCGGCAAGGCAGTCGGACAACGCTCACCATGGCCAATGACGTCTTCGGTTCGGGTGACTTGAGTCAGTTCGCTCTGGTCGTGCCGGTACCTGAGGTGCTCGGACCTGATGATGTCGCGACCGTCGACCCGGGAATCTTCGACGTCCTTGATGGTTACTCGGCACCCCGACTGGTTTCGTACACCTGCGATGATTTTTACTGGGACGACGAAGCAGACTGGGATGCATCCGCGGGTGGCGGTCCACCTGAAGCGGAAGAAGGTTCCGACGGTGTGACCGTCGAGAGCTCGTTTGTGGTGGGAAGTTACGAGATCGTAGTGCTTTCGGCGGAGGAATCCTCGGGTCTGCTGACATGGCTCGAAGACAACGGGTACAACGGCTTGACTGACACCGCGACGGCCCTCCTCGATGAATACATAAGCAGCGGGCAGTACTTCTTTGCGGCCAAGGTGTTTCTTGATGCCGTACCGGAGGACGCAGCCTACCTCGAGCCCCTTCAGGTCAGCTACGACGCAGACGCGTTCAGTCTACCGATCCGCCTGGGTACACTGAATGCACCACCGGAGGCTGCACAGGACCTCTACATTTACGCTCTCACTCAAAGTAGTGCGGGGTCCGTGGGGATATCCAACTACCCACAGGCAGAGATTGAAGATGAGTGCATGTGGAGATCGGATGCCTGGCCTAACTTCGGTGAATTTTGGACGCACCAGGTCGGCCAGGCTCGTGAAGATGCGGGAGGTGCCGTTTGGGTCCAGGAATACAGCTGGAACACGGGGTGGTGTGACCCCTGCAGTGGTGACCCCCCGAACGATGATCAGGTTGCGCTCCTCGGGTTCGAGGGGGAGTCGTGGGACACCCACTTCACGCGCCTGCACGTCCAGTATACGAAAGCCGCGGCTGATCAGGAGTTGATGCTCTACACCTCAGGCATCAGCGAGTCGGAACAGATTCGCTACATTATTTATGAGGAAGAATTTGAGGACCGGTTTCCCATCTGCGGAGAAGAGACGCCGGAAGATCCGGGCAGTTGTGAGGATGGTTCCTCCAGCGCGGACGAGGACATGGATGCCGATGCCGATGCTGATGCCGATGCGGATGCCGATGCAGACACCGATGCCGACACTGACTCAGAAGCAGATGGGGACACGGGTGCTGGAGCCGGTAGTGAGACGGGTGGAGATGAGTCATCCGGAGCTGGCGAGACCAAGTCGGATGGCGGGGGCTGTTCTTCGACTCGAGCTCAACATGGGCAAGCGCTGGCTTGGCTGGCGCTAGGTCTTGTCGGAGTTCGTCGAAGGCGATGACTCAAGCACTCATTGCTGCGGCGCTAGCGATGGCGTGCACCTCCAATACGAAGCAGCCCACTGCCGAGGGAGGCAAGGGAGGGGGCGGCGATGACACAGGTACAGTGCCCACAGGGGATGACACAGGTCGCAAGGATGTGCCGTGTGAGGCCGCGCCACCCTCTGTTGAGATCGGCACTGGTGACACCACATTCGAGTCACTCGTAGAGGCGGAGCCTGTGGTCATGGTGCACGGCCCACAAGGGGGCTGGCACATGCTGGGTTCTGTCCGAACCCACAATATGCACAACATTATCGAGGTCCACTACACCGTGACTGATATGGAGTCTGGCGTTCGTGTGTCCGACAACAACTATCGGGTCGCTGTTGTGCAAGACGGAGAGTGTACCGGCTACTATCCTGGAATGTACGGCTACATCGATGTTGCGGAGCTAGTCACCGAGTTTGCCACCCGCCCGCCCGAAGTCCTTGGCTACCATATTGTTGAACTAAGGATGGCGGTGAAGGACTACGAAGGGCGTGAGGCAGAAGCCTCAATCCTCGTCACAGCGCAGCCTGACCCCGCTGATCTGCCAGGTGCTGAGGCCGACACCGGTTTGCCGTAAACATCTGATTTAAAACAAAAAACTATCCCGGGCCCGGGAGGTCGAGCGCGCTCAGTACGGTCCGTAACAGGACGTCAACGGGTGCCGGTTTAGGTACCCGCTCGGTGACGCAGTCGCCAAGAATCTG
Source organism: uncultured Enterobacterales bacterium (assembly GCA_964554315.1). Classification (GTDB taxonomy): domain Bacteria; phylum Myxococcota_A; class UBA796; order UBA796; family UBA796; genus UBA796. The sequence continues at coordinate 10,462 of CAZKOI010000031.1, forward strand.
GATAAGGGCGAGGTCGGTACAAGCGGTGTGAGCAAGCACCTTTGGGCGCGGTAGAACACGATCAAGTTCGTCCAGAAGGACCAGTCCACCAAGATGCTGAACAGTCTCTTCGTATCGTCTTGAACGGGGCCCGATCGCTTCTCGAGGCCTGGAGCCCATCGGGATGAATATGTCCGTGACCACTAGGTCAAACGTAGATTGGTGGAGTAATCGCACCGCCGCCTCGACGGAGTCAGCCACCACAACATCAGCATCCAGCGCGTCCTCCAACGTTCTCCGCACAACATCAACGTGGGTGGGTTCATCGTCAACGAAAAGAATGCGCATGACGGTCCGATAACCAACACGATTGAATGTCGCTGCACTCAAAGCGTTTGGTACCATTGATGTGTCGAGGAGGTTGACCATGTCTCGAAGATTTTCTACTCGCTGCCGCCTTGTTCTTGCCATGGGTGCCTTCCTTATGGTCGGAGGCGTTAGCTCGAACGCGCACGCGAAGAAGAGCGGCAAGGCTCCGACGCAGATTCGCATGACCGGCGTCAAGTCTTTCGACAAAGTGTTTAAGGAGGCGAGAGCAGCCAACAACAAGCTGAAGGCGGCTCAAAAGGACTTGAGAGAATCCAAGGCAGCCCTGCGAGCAGCGATGGGCCTTGGTAAGCGCTCGACTTACGAGCAGGGCCTCAGAGAGCTCAAGCGGCGAGCGGACGGAAAGCTCCGTGTCTGGGTGGACGGAGGTCGGGTGCAGTTGAAGGCCACCGACGCCGTTCCTTCCGATGTCCGAAAAGGGGTGGATGCGGTCAACAAGCTCGCAAACAGTATTCCCTCTGCGGTCCGGAACCTCGACGGCGTTCGCAAGCGAAGCAAGAAGATGTTCAAGCAAGCCCAGAAGTTTCCGTCGAACATGGCAAGGGAATTGGGGCAGGAGGGCATTGATGGTCTGTGGGATTTACTCTTTCGAGCACCAAAAATCACTCGCAAAACGCTTCATAACGTGCGGGTCATAGGAGCGATGCCGAAGCGCGCGGTCAACACAAGCGCTGAGTTGGTTCAAGTCTCCACAACCATCAAAGACATCTTCTGATTTTTGACCCCGGTGAGTGTCTCATGGTTGGTCCCAGTTCGAGATGGTCGCCCATGGCTGCGTGCTTGTCTGGAGTCCATTCTCCACGAGTGTGGTCCGGACGACCAAGTCGTTGTGGTGGACGACGGGAGTCGGGACAAGCCTGAGGAGGTTTGCCCTAACGACTCACGGATCACATGGGTGCAGCAGGGGCCGCTCGGTATTGTGGCGGCCCTTGAGACAGGACGCTTGCTCTGTCGTCACGCTTTGATTGCAAGAGTTGATGCTGATGACTTGGTGATTCCTGGTCGAATCGAAGCACAGCGAGCCCTTTTGGTTGCCAACGACCGCTTGGCCGTCGTTGGTGGCCAGGCTTTCATGGTGGGGGACCACGGCCGAGGAAATGCAGGCATGCGAGCGTATGTTGATTGGGTGAATGGGTTGCCCGACCTTCGGGCGGCTATCCTGACCGAGAGCCCATTGTTCCATCCTGCCGTTTTGATGCGCGCCGCAGCACTGGATGAAGTGGGGGGATATCACCAAGGCGACTTTCCCGAGGACTATGACTTATGGTTACGACTGGTGGGTGCGGGGTTTGAGTTGGCGAGTGTGAAGGTGCCTGTGGTGTGCCTTCGAGATCACGGCACACGTTTGACCAGGACGGACACGCGATACCGGAGGGCGGCTTTTGACGGTCTCAAGAAGCGCTGGATGCGCGAACATCTCCTGGCAGACTTGAGGCGTGTTGGGGTGTGGGGTGCCGGTAAGACCGGCCGGCATTGGCTGAGGTGGCTTCTTGCTGAAGGCGTAGACGTCGTTGCCGTAGTCGACCCATTCGGCGCTACCGAACGACAGGGGGTCACAGTTTTTTCGCCGCTGTCGTTGCGTGACATGGAGCTCGACCAAATGTTTGTAGCCGTTGGCGCGCGCGGCGCGCGTGCATTGATTCGGCGACACCTCGAGGCCTTGAAGCCTACCTGGATCGAAGGTCGAGATTGGTGGGCCCTTGCGTAGTCCACCTGACTGATCCGTCCTCAAGGTTGATTTCCAAGCCCTCAATTGACGAGCCGGTGGCTCGAATGGCGGAGTCGATGAACTCAAACTTTTTGTCTGTCGATGACGGTCCGTCGGCCTCCGTGTCGAGGTAGATTCGCACCGCGAAGGTACCGGTCTGAGGAGCAGGCATCTCGAAAGGGTCGACATGGTCGAATCTTGCTGAACCAACAAGAGGGTTTTGTTCGTTACTCCTGTCAGGGCTTAGGTCGATGAGGTCCACCTGTACAGGTACGCCGGGAGGCGCGTTTAGAATACGGCCCGACAAGGTCACACGAGCGGTGCTTGGGCTGTCGGGGGCCGGGCCTTCGCCTCGGGCGAAGGGGTCATCCCACTGTGGGAGGGGGGTCTCATCACGAGGTGTCGTGAGTGCATCACCGTTCATCCAGCCGGCCAAGGCCTCGACCACAATGTCTGCGATGATTCGATGTCCCGCGGGAGTAGGGTGCATCTCGTCCATAAACAGGTCGGAGTAGTGCAGGCCTGAGGATACGAATGAAGGCTCTACCGTGAGGAAGGGCGCGCCCGACCGGCTGGCAACAGCCTGCATGACCTCTCGATATAGCGGCCAAGCCACAGCACCATCTGTTTCGGCACCAAGGTCCACCGCGTTTGCAAACGCCAGGAACATCACGTCCGCGCCTTTGGCTCGGGCGTCCCAAGCAAGGTTTTGTAGGTTCATTGCGTAATCGTTGACGCTGACTCTACGGTGTCCACCTGAGGGACTTTGGCCGAGCATCCAGCCGACCTTTTCAACCTTGTCAGCGCGCGGTGCCAAGCGAAGATGCCAATCCATGAAGCGATAAAGTGCGCTGGCCTGAAGCCACTTTGAGACCGTGGGGAGTCGTGCCCTGCTCAGGGCACCCCGCTCGGAGAGCAAGGTCTTGTCCACAAAGCTATCGAAGTTGTTGTCAGACCAAAGGTTGGCAATAATCACGAGGTCGGGAGATAAATCCCAACCACGCATGGTCATCAGGTTCAGGCTCTGCGCGCTGGAGTAGCCCGGCGTTCCGAGATTCAAAACCTGCACGTCTGAGCCAAGTTGCGAATCGACCAGTGCTGAGAAGACTTCATCGTCTGCGACGCCGTGCCCATAGACCGTGGAGTCTCCGAGAATGATGATTCGCCGGGTCGAGGCTGGCTTAGTTTGTTGAACCTCGGGCCCCCTGAAGCCAAGTGCGTTCACCGTCACGACTGCGCCCATCTCTTCTCGGATTCCGGGTACCATTTCCCATAGCAAGTAGGGGTTGCCCGGGAGGTAGGGCGCTCCAGTCTTGGTCACCGGTACAGGTGCCTCCCAGGCCAGGAGGGTATGGTGCGCGGTCATCGAGACCACAGCTTCCGCCATCATTAGGAGGCCTACAGAAGTCAGGAGGCCCAGGGTCAGCCGCTTTTGGTTCCGCCGCCTCACGGTCCCGTCTCACCGAGGCGTCGAAGGTTCTCTCGAGCAGCTGAGTTGCCTGGATCCCGATTTAAGATGTCACGAAAGATGGCTGCTGCGGCCTTTTGATCGCCGCTCATTGCGCGGAGAAGGCCGATACCGCTTCGGGCTTCAACCAGGTCTGGATCAATGAGTACCGCCTTTCTGAAGTCTTCCTCGGCCTCTGCTGCTCGGTTGAGATCGAAGTGGGCACGTCCACGTAGGTACCAAGACATAGCGTTGTCGGGGTGAGACTTGGTGACCGCGTCAGCGCGAAGTAGTGCGGCGCCTGGGCTGCCGGTGTCGAGGAGCAGGGTGGTCATTGCGATGGCAGGCGCTGCCTGGGTGGCAGGTGCGAGGCCCAAGGAAGTCTCTGCCGCTTTGAGTGCCTCATCGGTTCGATCTTGCTCCATCAGGAAGACGGCCAGGTTGTGCCATGTTCGCCAGTCTCGAGGTGCGTGACGAGTCGTTGATCGAAGTGCCTGCTCCGCCTGTTTCGGCGACTGGCTAAGTCTTGCCCATCGGGCCATGCCTTCGAGTGCCGGGATGTGGTCTGGTTTGATGGCCAGAGCGGATTGATACTCCTTGATCGCCTTAGGTAGACGGCCCTGAGCGAGGCTGATGTCGCCGAGCAATGTCAGGGGAAGGTGGCTCGATGGTGCGAGCATTCTGGCGGTGGTGGCGAAGCGAAGTGCGTCATCCCAGTGCCGACTACCCGGCTCGCCCCGTGTGGCGGTTCGAAGCGCTCGCTGCCCGTCCTCGATGTGGGGCATGATAATGGCAGTGAGCGACGCCTCGCCGATTTCGCCATGGTCGGCCGCGAGACTCTGTGCTGCGCTGAATGCGCCCTCAAGATCCCCAGAGGACGCTTGCTGAATAAGCTTTAGCCAGGTGAGCCGAGCCTTTCGGACTTGCTCTGCACTAGGGGCGTCACCAGAAGTCCAGATGTTCTGTGTGTCGTAGGCAATCTCGGCTACCGAGGTCAAATGTAGCGTTGGTCGCTCAATGGCGGCATCACCGATCTGATGGGGGGTCAGTGGCTTGGCGTGACGGCGTGCCCACTCTGCAACCCCGCGGGAATTCAACAGCGCAGCACCCGCGAGGCTGCCAGCGGTGGGAAATCCTATCTGTTCGAGTGCGGTACGTGCGGGGGCGAAACGCTCTTCGAGACGAGACAGATTGAGATCTCCATCGGAAGCCACGAGCGTAAGGCTCTCAACGCCCTCAGGTGCAAGCCAGAGCTGTACCTGATCAAACTCCTCGGTCATCATGCGGCCTATCTCTGCCACCTGCCCGTCGTTGAAGAAGCGTGTATGAATGATCAGTACATAAACACCATCCTCAACCAAGCGACGTCTTATGGCCCCGAGGTGTGCTGAGCTCATTCCCCAGTTTGAGCCATCCGTCCATGGGGCTCGAAGGACCTCTGCAATGGCGGCCACGGGCGTCATTCGACTGATTAGTCGGGCTGGATGCTCAGGGTAGAGAGGGTGGGTTGGTTGAAGCCAGAGACGACTTCGGACGGGGTCAATGCTGGCGAGGCTGCGAAGCGCGAAGGGCGATGGTGTAGCGACGTGGACCAATCCAGGAGGGTGGGCCGCAAGTCCACGAAGTACGTTTCCGGCCGCATCACCAATCACCAGCATCGGCTCTCGTGCGGGAGCGAGCAGTGCAGCGAGGTGCCCTACCATTTCCTCAGCGTTTGCCTGGGGCCCCGTGTCCGTCGCGTTGAGTCCGTCGAGCTCTACTGCAAACCCAGAAGCGCTCTGTTCGTCTGCTCGCCAGGTCACAAAGGCTCCGCTGTCGGTCAAGCCATGTGACGCGACCTGCATTGCCTCAGGATCTGTTGCCCACTGCGCCAGCTGGCGTGTCTGGCTGGATTGAGACCAAACGGCGCTTCGTGTCAGGATAGAAGCTGGTGCGGGTCGCCACCCGTCAATCAGAATTATCGTTGCTCCAAGGGCGGCCCCAAGGACTCTCGGAAGAGGTGATGAGGAGAAGAGGCTCGCGAGCCCCAACAGTCCCACGGCGATCCACGGTACGTGAGGTTGGCTGGCCACGACGGGGCCTGCCCACAGACCAATCCCAAATGCAACCAGTGCCGTTGGAGAATTTAAGGTCAGCCCATAGGTGAGCGGGCCTGTAATTAGGCCCAGCACTACGAATGGGACGATGAACCAGAGCGGCTCAGCCTGCGCCAGCGCTAGCGCACCAAGTTGTGGGGCTGCATAGCTGAGGAGGTGATTGGTGCTCCAGAGAGCGGTCCCAACGACCCCGGACCAAAGGAGACGGTTAACATTTTTGCCGAGCGGCGAGGCGAGTGCTGCGGTTGCAGCCAGCACGACAAAGGCGCTGAGAGTTGGGTTGAAGACCGTCCGCAGGTGGACCCAGCCCGTGGACAGCCATGCACCCGCCAGCATGCAGGTGAAGGGAATGGAAAGACTAACGGGCGCCCTCGACAGAGGCGTGGAGCGATGCCGGGGTTCTCTTGCTGCGAGCCATAGCAGTGTTGCGCCGACTGTTGCCGCAAGGGTTGGTGGAAGTCCTAACCCTCCGGCCAACAGTCCGATTGACAGCGGCGCGGCGCCCGAGCGTGCGCTTGAGCTTGAGGTCGATTGCTGCGCATACAGAATGGCCGGTAGCGCAGATGCACCGAGCACGAGCGCGGCGAGCAGCCAGGTCTCTGTTGTGGCGCCGAGCGTGCGATGGGTCGCCCAGGTGATGCCCTCTTCGATGGTCTCGAGGTGAAACACGCCAAGAGGGAACGCGATGAGGCCCAGAGTGGACACACGGCGTTTCTTTAGAAGGCCTACCGCTGCAACCAGCGTGAGGCTGAGTGAGGTCGCACCGAGTAGTGTTCCGGGCGCTGCGCCGGCGTGCTCAGTGACACTCTGGGTCGCCGCGCCCGCGATGAGACCCGCCGAGGTACAGGCGAGCCAATGCGCAACTCTAATGGTAGGGCGAGGGTTCATTTAGCTAGACCATAGCCGGTGCCAGAAAACTCTGCTGGAATGGCTTGGACTGCCCAGTGTGAGGGCCGTGGCGATGCTACAAAATACGCGACCAAAAAAAACGATTAATTAAGGATTAAGCTCTACTATTTGCATACGTCATTCTTTATGTAGCCTCGGCCGTGGCGATGGCTTCGATGGCCGGCTAAGACCCCTACGGCTTCGACCTTCGGTGTCCCCCCGGAGGCGGTGCTTTACTCGACATCTCAAACTCAGTACACTCGGCACTCAGAAAGGTGCCCTGGGTACCCGATTGCTCTCCTTGCCCTGTTTGGGCCCCCAACCACTGAACGGAAAACTGCTGAATGGGCCTGCTAAGTCGGAATAAGCGCGCCATCGGTCTGGATATTGGATCAAGCAGCGTCAAACTGATGGAGTTGGAACACGACCCCAAGGCGGGGACCTATCGGTTGTTGGCGTTCGCAGTGGAGGCGCTGCCGCCGGAAGCGATCGTGGACGGGGCTGTGATGAACACCGGTGCCGTGGTGGATGCAATTCGCAAGGCGGTGGATAAGTCGAGAGTGAAGACGAAGGACGCGGTGGTGTCCATCTCGGGGAACTCGGTGATCATCAAGCGGATCAACCTGCCGCTGATGACCATGGAGGAACTTGAAGAGTCGATTCAGTGGGAAGCGGAGCAGTACATCCCGTTTGACATCAACGATGTCAACATTGACGTCCAACTCTTGGATGACGCCAGCGACGACCCGGGACAGATGGAAGTCCTTCTCGTGGCGGCGAGGAAGGAGTTGGTGAGTGAGTACCAGTCGCTCATTCACCAGGCCGGCTTGAAGCCAGTCGTTGTTGACGTGGACGCTTTCGCTGTCGCCAACATGTTCGAGCTCAGCTACGGCAGGGTTGAAGAGTCAGTGGCGCTGGTCCATGTAGGGGCTGGCAACGTGACAATCCACATTGTGCGGAACGGCATCAGCATGTTCACCCGCGACATTGGCATGGGTGGTCGCCAGTTTACGGAAGAGATTCAGCGCACAATGAACATCTCCTACGAGGACGCAGAATCTCTCAAGGTAGGCGATGCGGAGAAGGACGAGCGGGCCATCGTTCCGGAGGAAGTGGAGCAGGTGCTTGTGAGCGTGGGTGAGAGCCTCGCGACCGAGATCCAGCGCTCTTTAGACTTCTACCTTTCAACAGCTGCGGACTCTGGTCTTGCCCGGATTTTCCTCTCGGGTGGTGCGGCGCGAACCCCGGGCTTAGCGCGTGCAATCTCCCGGCAGACTGGGCTGCCTTGTGAGGTGGCAGACCCTCTCGCCAAGATTCAGATCGACGAGAGAGAGTTCAAGGAAGGGTACCTTGAGGACGTTTCACCGCAGACGGCGGTAGTGGTCGGTCTCTCTCTGAGGAGGCAGGCGGACAAATGATTCGCATTAACCTCCTTCCAATTCGGCATTCTCGACGTCAAGAGGCGGTCAAGAATGAGATCGTGGTTGCGCTGATTGGCCTAGCCTTGATTTGCCTGGCGATGAGCGGGATGTATTTCGTCGTGCATGGGGAGCTTGCCGAGTCCAGAGCTCAGAACAGGGTCCTCCAGCAAGGCATCGACAAGACCCGGCAGATCGTGGCCGAGGTGGATGAGCAAGAGAGGATCAGTCGCGACCTCAACACAAAGCTTCGGGTCATCAAGCGCCTCAAGGCTAACCGAGTGGGTCCGGTCCATATGCTGGACCAACTCAGCCAAGCGACACCCGAGAAGCTCCAGCTGGTTTCGGTTGAAGAGAACAACAAAAAGGTGGCCATCACTGGTGTGGCCGTCACAAACGAGGTCATCTCAGATTTTCTCGGAAATCTGGAGAAATCCGACTACTTCAGCGAGGTCTACCTGAATGCCATCGATCAGACGGAGGCAGGTGGGGTAAAGCTCAAGGAGTTTTCCATTTCCGCCAGGCTGGTTGTTCCAGGACTTGCTGAACTCGAGGCGGAAGAGGCCGATGAGAAGGCGAAGGCCGAGGGCGCCAAGAAAGGCAAGGGCGGCAAAGCTGGTAAGCGCGGTAAGGCGAGGAAGTAGGAAAAGTGCAACCTTCTCCGATAATTGAGCGGCTCGCGAAACTGCCTAGAGGGCAGCGCTTCTTGCTGTACATCGGACTTTATGTGTTGGTGGGCGTCATGTTCGTCTTCACCATCTACTACCCGAGCATGAACGAACTGGATTCGCTGAAGTCGAATCGAGAGAACCTCAAGCGTCAAAAGGCTCAGGTTGAGGCTCGTGTTGCCAACAAAGAATCGTTTGACCAAGAACTCGATCGCCTGACCAAGGAACTCTCAATCGCTCTCACCGAGCTCCCCTCTGACCGCGAGATTCCCGGCCTGCTGAAGGGCATCTCACAGCTTGGCAAGAAGGTGGGCCTTGAGGTGCGGAGGTTCACTCCACTGCCAGAGGAGCGCAGGGAGTATGTCGCGGAGGTGCCGGTTGAGCTCGAGGTGGAAGGCAGCTTCCACGAAGTAGCGATGTTCTTTGACCGCCTCTCCAAGATGAATCGGGTTGTTTACGTCCAAGACATTGAGATGGGACGTGCGGTGGAGCGCGGCGGTAAGGTGTCGCTGACGGTTGCTGGCAAAGCCGTGACCTTCCGGTTTCTGAGCGACGAAGAGCTGTCGCAAGGAAACCAGGTACAGGGTCGGAACAAAGGCAAGGGCCGAGCAGGCGCGAGGAGGGGCAAGTGATGGTCCGACTCGCAGTAGCAGCGT
>CAZKOI010000032.1:0-19108 GCA_964554315.1 uncultured Enterobacterales bacterium
AACTGCGACGATCAGAAGCAGTCCCAGCGATAGGCCTCGGTCCTTCACAACCTCCCAGCTTCGGCCAACGACCGTCGAAACACTCAACACAGGCCCTCCATCAGGCGTGGGCGACCGCATCCACTAGCGCACCCGCCAGCAGCGTCTCCACCACCTCTATCCGATGGTCTACCCGGTGCACCTCGAGATAAGCCTGACGCTCATCAACATTCGGCAAGAGCAGGTGCGCCAGTCCGTTGACAAAGGGGACGGATCCCATCTCAGGATTCAGCAACGGTCCGACACGCTCAGCGAGCTGTGGCCGTCCGCTCACGACCTGGGCGAGCATCATCCGCATGCGGCGCACAGCCGCCTCTATGTTGGCGCGACCGTCCTCCGGGAAGAGGTCGCTCAGGAGCTCCCCTTCGCCCACGCGATACAGCTTGTCGCTCGTTATTTCGGCACGAATTTTGATCCGGCCCAAGCCCAGCACAACGATGTTCGCCCGACCGTCGGGAAGAGGGTCGTACCGGACGATCTTGCCGAACCCCGCGTGCTCGAAGACGGGCGGTGCCCCCTCGTACCCCTTCTCCCAGCCGGGCCTGAGGCGTGGGACCGCAAGATAGCCGTTGCCCGCAACCGCATCGCCCACCAGGTCTCGATAGCGAGGCTCAAAGACGTGGAGTGGCAGCATCGTGTGGGGAATGAACACGGTTCCAGGCAGCGGGAACAGCGGGATCGACTCCACAGCGGCCATCAGCTCTCCCGCATCTGCCACCTTGATCATGTCCCCAACCTCCCGGGGACGACCTCTGCACGCTAGGCTTTAGCAACCGCCGCGGCCCATGCGGTGAGGTGACCCTCCACCACATCATCGCTCATTTCTGGAGCGAATGTGGAATCTTCGGCCCAAGCCTCGCGGACGGCGTCGGGGGTGCTCCAGAACGAAACGGCCAGGCCAGCGAGGAATGCAGAGCCCAGCGCCGTCGTCTCGAGCACTGTCGGTCGAATGACCGGTGTACGCAAAATATCTGCCTGAAACTGCATGAGGAGATCGTTACTCGCGGCGCCACCGTCCACCTTGAGCCCCGATAGCGTCAGGCGAGAGTCCGCCTCCATGGCATGCAGAATGTCCGAAATCTGGAGCGCCATGCCCTCCAGCACCGCACGCGCGATGTGCGCCTTCGTGGTGTACCCCGTGATGCCTGTGAAGAGGCCTCGTGCATCGGGTCTCCAGTGAGGTGCGCCCAGGCCCGCTAGGGCGGGCACAAACACGACGCCACCCGAATCGGGCACGGAGGCGGCCAGATCCTCGATATCCTGGGCCCGCTCGATGATGCCGAGCTGGTCTCGGAGCCACTGAACCGCCGCTCCCGCGATGAATGCGCTTCCCTCCAGTGCGTAGGTCGTCTCGCCATTTAGGCGCCAACCCACGGTGGTAAGGAGCCCGTTGTGGCTGGGAACCGCATCCGCACCGGTGTTCATGAGAATAAAGGCGCCCGTTCCATAGGTGCACTTCGCCTCCCCTGAACGGAAGCAGGCCTGCCCGAACAACGCCGACTGCTGATCGCCGGCCATACCGGCCACGGGAATGCCGTCCGGAACGAAGCCTAGCCCCCGCGTGTGGCCGAGCACCTCGGCGTTCTCGCAAATCCTCGGAAGGGCCGCACGCGGGATGTCGAGCATGGAAAGGAGGTCGTCGTCCCAGTCCATGGTCTGCAGATTGAACAGCAGCGTGCGAGAAGCATTGCTGGGGTCGGTCGCGTGAGCACCACAAAGCCGCCATGCCAACCAGGCGTCGATTGTGCCAAAGAGAATCTCCCCCCGGGCCGCGCGCGCGCGCGCTCCGGGAACGTGGTCCAAGAGCCACTTGGCCTTCGTGCCTGAAAAGTAGGGGTCGAGCACAAGCCCCGTCTTTTCTCGCACCTTCGCCTCCAACCCTTCATCTTTGAGGGCTTGGCATAGATCAGCGGTTCGCCGGTCCTGCCACACCAAGGCGCGATGGATAGGCTCCCCCGACTGGGCATCCCAGAACAAGCAGGTCTCGCGCTGATTAGTGATCCCGATGGCGACGAGCTCGACAGGCCCCGCACTCTCGATCGCCTGAGACACGGCGGCCCGCACACTCTCCCATATCTCGGCCACATCGTGCTCGACGTGGCCCGGTGCAGGGTAGTGATTCGGGAACTCCACATTGGCTTGAGCCACGACTCGGACGTTGGCGTCCAAGAGCAGGGCTGTGGTTCCTGTGGTGCCTTGATCAATGGCCAAAACACAGCGAGTCATGAGTGCCTCCCAGGACATTGGTGTATCACAAACTGACCCGCTCGCAGGTCGTCCGCCACCATGCTAACTTTCCTCCATCTTGGAGGTTCCATGCGCTCAGTCATGTCAACAATCGCTCTCTTCACAGTCATCGGCTGTGGATCGGCGGCCTACACCTACTCCGGGTACTGGGCGTCCAACCACTTCCCCATTGAGGACGACTGGGTCTGGCAGTACACCAACGAGGCTGAGGACTTCCTTATGGATGCCGCGACCACCGGCCGCGAAACGAAGAACGGGAATGAGGTCGTCACCATCGACTACACCCACTCGGAGACCGGCAACTTGCTCTTCAGCATCAAGTGGTCCTCGGACAAGTCTGACGGCATCTTGGTTCACGGCTACTACATCGCGCCCCCGTTCTCCGGGGCAGACGACGATGACGGGGGCGATGACACCGGGACATCAACCGACGCGGCTGTAGGGGAGTGGGTGCTCTTCTCTCCGCCAGTCGCTCTGGCCGACAAACAAGCTGAAGCCGGAGACGAGCTGACCACGACTGTCGACGGCATCACCTATGTCTCCACGTTTGAGGCCTATGAAGACTGCCCAAACCTCTATGCTTCGGACTGGCGCTGCATGAAGGTCGTCGTCTCTAGTGACGATGACAGCTCAGCCCCGTTCGAGGGCACCTGGCACTGGGCGGCCGAGTACGGAACCTCGCTCTTCCAGCCCGTGGGCGCGAGCTTTCCGTGGAAGCTCGTCGGTGAGCCGGAGTGGCGTCCCGCCAACTGAAGCCGAGACCAGCTGCTCAACCCGTACCGTTCGGAGCTCCCTTGCTTGACGACTTAATGGCCGAGGCCAGGGTGGGCTTTGCATCGCTCAGTGTGGGGCCCAGCACTCAAGAGAGCGCGCTCCGTGCCCTCCAGCGGTGGCTTGAAGACCCTCGCTTCCTGCCCTATCGCGCACAGATCGTTGCGCTCATTGAGGCCGGCCGCTGGGAGGGTCTGGTCGACAGCTTCTGTCGAGAGCTACCGTTCGGAACCGGCGGGCGGCGAGGTCGGGTTGGCATTGGGCCCAATCGCTTCAACCCGTGGACGTTCTCTACCTCCGTACAGGGTCATGCCGAGTGGCTACGCCGCACCCACCCGGACGGCCCGTTAATGATGGTCATCGGCTATGACGTTCGCCGGTTCATGGACCTCTCCCAGCAACTTGTGCCCAGCATCTCCACGCCGATTGATGGCATCACCAGCCGAAACTTCGCCGAGATTGCGGCGGAAATCTATGCCGCTCACGAGATTACCGCCGTCCTTCCTGGTGCCGACGACGTGCTCAGCACGCCGGAGCTGTCTTTTGCCATTCGGGATCTTCAAGCCAGCGGCGGCCTGGTTATTTCTGCCAGCCACAATCCGCCCGACGACAACGGCTCGAAGTTCTATCATGACCACGGCGGACAATTTGTTCCGCCGTTTGACCAAGACCTCGCTGACATCATCGCTCAGGTCCGTCGTGTCGAGCGGATGCCCTTCGACCGTGGCATCGCCAATGGCCTGATTCGAGAGATGCCAGAGAGCGTTCATGCGAACTACCTTGCATGCAACCTCGCCGCCGCTCCAAGCGCTGCAATCTCATGGCAACCCATTGTGTTCACTCCGCTGCACGGGACGGCCGATACATCGGTCGGCGAGGTGCTCAGGGCGGCAGGCGTACCCGTCTCACTGGAGCCCACCCAGGCGGTTCAGGATGGCTCCTTTCCAACGGTTCCGTTCAAGGCCCCCAATCCGGAGAGCCCCGAGGCTCTGGATCGGGCGATTGAGGAGGCGGATCGGCTGGGCGCCGCGGTGGTCATGGGCTGCGATCCCGACGCGGATCGCATCGGCGTCGCCGTTCGTCACCTCGGCAAGTGGGAGACGCTGAGCGGGCACGACATAGCCGCTCTGGTCACGCACGCAGCGCTGTCGCTGCACACCCACACGGAGCCGCTGGTTCTCAAGACCGATGTGACGACCCGTCTGGTCTCGCGCATTGCTGAGGCACACGGCGCGGTGGTTGTCGATGATCTCTTGGTCGGCTTCAAGTACATCGGCGAGGCCTTGTTTATGCTTGAGCGTAAGGGGCGGTTTCAGGGGATTGAAGGCGACATCGATCAGTTCGCTGTCGGGGTTGAGGAGAGCCACGGCGTGCTGGTGACTCACGGAGTTCGTGACAAAGATGCGGCAGGAGGAGCGCTCCTGCTGGCCTGGCTCGCGAGTCAGGCGGCAACCCTCAACAGGACCCTGGTCGACGAACTCAACGACTTGATGCGAAAACACGGGGTCTATGCCAACCGGCTCGGTCACTTGGTGCTTCACGGGGCCGTTGGACGCGAGCGCATAGACCGAATCATGGAGAGCCTCAGGAGTGCCCCCCCAGCGACCGTCAGCACAGCCCGCGTGGTCTCCGTAGTGGATCGACTCGAGGGAACAGAGGCGTGCTCGGCGACCGCCAGAGCCGGAAGCAATATGCTCTGCCTGATGCTCGAGGGGGATGCCCGAATCACCATTAGGCCAAGCGGAACCGAGCCCAAGCTGAAGATCTACGTGGAGACATGCCGTTCGGCGGGAGCCGACCTAGGAACCGATAGGGCACACCTAGACGAGCAAGCGCGTCAGCTTCTCGAGGAAACGCTGCTCCTCATGATGGACCGAATCCAGGTGGTCCTCCCGGCGTGGGCCCTGCACATCAGCGACAGGGTGGACCTCGAGACCAAGATCGAGTGGTCCAACCGGCTTGTCCCGGCCCTGCTAGAGCAACTAGAGCTCGCCCCTGGCAACGCCAAGGAGTGGCTAAAGAGCCGCCTGACGGCGGATGAAAGGGCCCTCCTGCGGCCCGGTATTGTCGCCTTGAACCAGAGCCTAGGGTTCGACCATGTTGCCCTCAGGGATTGCTTTGATGGCGCAGGATCAGAAGCCTCCTGAGCCTGTCACTTGGCGAGGCCCCTGTTCCTGAGGAATCAAGACCGCGATCCCCTCGACGGCCCGCTGATACCACCTCATGTGCTCGATGTACCACTCGAGGGTGTGGTCTCGGACCGCGCCACCCTGCATCTTTGAAGCGTGGCGCACCTTGACCGGCTGGCCATCGACGCTGGGGATGACAAAGCCCACATGAGAGATGATGATGGGCTTCCAATCCTTTGGCTGCCGAACCGTCAAGATGATCGCGCCTGCCGGTATCTGGTCGATGGCCGCCTCGGCGGCATCCAGCGAGAGCACATTGAGACCAAAGCGCCCCGTCGGAAGCTCATCAAGTCCGAGCTGAAAGCCCGCAGTGCCGGCCCAATTTTGCCAGATCTGCGGGGTGACCGTCTTCTCAATGCGGTGGGTCTCTCCCAGTGTGTGGGTAATGTCGACAAAGAACCCCGCCTCGATGTTCCGAGGCACCCATTGAGCCAGCATGAAGTGATTCCGGCTCTGATACCGGACCTCACCCTCGTGATAACGAAGCGCCCTTCGAATCATGGGTGCACTGACCGGATCGCCCGCTAGAGCCAGCGCCAAAACTTCTTCCAGGAAGGTCAAGCAGTCGAAGCTGTCGTAGCGTGCCGGCGGGTCTGAGTCCGGGTCAGCGCCTTCGCCGTGCCCATCGATCTCGTAAGGTAATCCGATGAACGGATCGCTTACGGCCTTCATGCGATAGGCCAAGGGCTCATTGACCACGGATCTGGCCACCTCGTTGACTTCATCCGGGATGACTCCGAACTCCACCGCGAGGCTCAACTCCCCGGCAAGCGCTGTGGCGCAGAGCAACCCCACCCCGATCACCACCCGAGCCTCTCTCGGTACCCTGCCACCTGCTGGAGCATCGTGCTCAGTCGATCGTCATCGAGCCCTTCCGCGGCTTTCGCTAGGCTCCTGTCAATGAGGTCTGAGAGTCCCTTCGTGAGCAATTCACGGCGCTCTGGAGCGGGCCTTCGGCCGAGGTTTTCTATGATCTGGGCAGGACCAATGCGCCCCTTACTGTCGACCAAGATGGCCCGGAAGAGCGCTGCGGTGTCAAGCGGTGCTCCGTCAACCAGCAGCTGTGCAGTGCGACGTCCTTCCGCCAGACCGTGCTGATCAATCCAAGCGGTCGTCAAGGCCGTCAGGACCTCGTTGCATACACCGACACGACGACTGATCTCCGCGTGCCCAAGCTGCGGCACCGAGTGCCGGAGCCCCGGGGTTCGCGTCTCTGTCGCACGGCCAAGGTCGACCCGGTCCGTCTCGCCACGAAACGCTCCCTTGCCCAACCCACGGTCCTGAAGCTCGTGGTCCGCGAAAGCCGGGAGCATGGAGGCCTGCGCCCGACGCTCTCGCTCTTGGATCGCTATGCGAATCGCGTGGTCAATCGCTTCTGCAGCGGGCCCCTCTTCGGTATCTACAGGGGTGGCCTCTAGGCTGCCTGCATCGACCATCTGTTCGACGAGCACTAACGTCTGCGAGACAAAGAAAGGACTGCTCTTGAGGAGCTGCTCGAGACTTACCCGGCTTGTGCAAAGCGCCTGAATGTGTCGCTGCTGGGGTGATCCGGGTGTGTGCGGGCCGCTTCCCATGACGCGGCCTTTCTCGAGGCCCATCCAGGGGAGAATGCGTCCGTGAACGACCTCAAGCTCTCGAAGGAGGCCCGCGCTGTCGTGGCCCATCTGGATGTGCTCTACCCGAACCGTCTCCAAGGGCTCAAACACAAACCGACCTCCGTCAAACAGATAAAAGACAAGGTTATCTCTAAATCTTCCTCCCATGAGCCGCCCAACCAGCGCCGGCTCCACCTCCCGGTGGAGGTCATCAAAGCCCAGCGCTGCACGGGAGGCCTTCGCCCGGAGCCGGCTCAGCGCCTGGGAAGCGATTCGACCCCGAGCGACCAGCCGATCGATGACAGCCACCACATCATTCGTAGTCAACGCAGCGATCACCTCTCCGTCCATGAGGTACACCGAGCATTCGCCACGCGACGGGACGTAGACTCGCAAGCGGCCCGTCTTGGCCTGAAGCATGCATGCACGAAGCGCGTCGATTGCTCTCCCTGTCTCGCCCTGCGCGTGCTCCATTGAACTCTCCCAACCCTCCTCTAATGGGGCCGGGCCCGTGCGATCAATTGACGCCAGAAATCATGTGGAGCGCAGTGTCCCGCTGAAGGTCTTGGGGGGGCTCCAGGTCGCCCACTGATAGCGTCACCTCAGTGGCTTTGACCACAACGTTTGGCTCAAGACCTGCTCGGGCCCAGCTGGTGCCACTCGGTGAGGTCAGTTGGATATCGGCAACTTTCATCACAAATCCTCGCCCGACATCGTAGACGCTCGAGTCCACCGCGCGCCCGCCCGTCCGGGTCCCCACCAGGACTCCCCGCCCGTTGTCACGGAGCGCCGCGGCAAAAGCCTCCGCCGCACCCGCAGTCCCCTGGTTCACCAGCAAGACCACCTCTCGAAGCCACGACGCCTCACTCGAAGCGGTGACCGGCTCGAGCGTCCCGCCGAGATGGCCCCTGTTGACCACGATAGCGCCTCTATCCAGAAAAAGGTCAGCTGTTCTTACGACCTCGTCAAGCGAGCCGCCCTCGTTGTCTCTCAGGTCGAGGACGACGGCATCGGCGCTCTTGTGCTCCTTCAGCCACTCCGCAAGAGCATCCGCGGTTCCATTACCAAAGAAGGGAACCCATGCGATGGGGGTGTGTTCTCTCCCGGACATCGATTGAACCACAGGTCGCTTGTAGGCCCCCCGCGCGATCGAGAGCTTTCGAACACCACCGCTTGCACGGCGTACATCAAAAACGCTCACCTCAGCGCTCGTCTGCACAACCCTAGCGTGAATGGCCGCAGAGGAGAGACCGGTGAGCGGACGCTGATCGATGGAGATCACCACATCTCCCGCCTCGAGCCCGGCAGCCTGCGCAGGACCGCTCTCGAATACCTCGGTGATCATCAACCCCCTTCCTTGAACGATCGTGAACTCTGCACCAATGCCGCTGCGGTGACCTTCCATCCATCGCGTGTGGGCGTCGAGCTCCCCTTGGGTCATCACCCGATTGCCTTTCGTGCCGGTGAGCGCGTCGAGGTGCGCAGCGACTCCCTCGAGGGCTGCGCGGTAGACCGCCTCCGATGCAACCTCAACGGGGAACTGCTTTTGGACGTCTCTGAGGGCGGTCTCCAAGCCGTCTAGGCCTTCAGCAGCCTCCGCAGAGGGCCCAAGCATGGTGGCCAATAGCAACCACATTGCTGCCTAGAACGCGCCGCGCTCGGGCGTGTAGTTAACCGCTCTGTAGGTCGCCTTTCCTGGCTCTTGCACAGGCGTCGGTTGCGACGCGAGACGCCGCTCCTGCTCAAGCTGCTGACCGAGGTGCTCCGTCGCGAGCTCCGCCGCTGCGGCTCGCTCGCGCTGCTGGAGACCCCAGGCCACACCCAGTAGCATCGCCGCTGCGTACGCAACAACCATCGGCATCGGCATGCCCACGCGGCGCTGGTACCATGGTCCGAGACACGCCGTCTTGCTCAGCACCATCTGGTCCATGTGCGCACAGAGCACGGAGTCCATGTCGGACCAGAACTCTCCCCGCCCACAGATGCGCTCCCGCTCTTCGGCCTGGAGCGGTGCAAACTGCTGGGCCTCGAGCTTCGCCACCAGCTCGGCACAAGGCGTGCAGACTTCCATGTGAAGGATGAAGCGTTCACCGTCACCGGGAGACAGCTCTCCGTCTAGGAACGCCGCCACGCGAGATGTCACAGTTGTACAGTCCATGCCTTCGCCCTCAGTTCGCAAGTTCAGAGTCTTGGATGACTTCCATCAGTCGCGTGCGAGCCCTCGACAGGCGCGACATGACCGTTCCCAGCTTTACCTGGAGCACGTCGGCTATCTCCGCATATGACAGATCATCGTAATACCGGAGGACGAGAATGTTCTTGTGGTCCTCGCTCAACTCCTCAAGCGCCGCCATCACCTCGCCACGCTGCTCGCCGGCAAAGATTGCCTCGACTTGGTCCGCACTAAACGCGTCCGGCCTCATCATGGTGTCGAGTATTGCGCCACGCCTCTTGCGGTTCCGGACTTGGTTGAAGCACAGGTTCGAAGTCACCCTGAACAGCCACGCCTTGATCTTGAACTCCTCGTCAAAGATGCGCGACTCCCTCATCGCCTTGATGAACACTTCTTGGACCACGTCGTAGGCCTCTTGGTGATCCTTCACGATGTACCGAGCGTGAAAATACAGCGGCTCTCTGTACTTCTTGATGATCATCTCCATCGCCGCGCGCGGGTTCGAGCTGGCGAGCTTCTTGATGTCTCCCTCCGACCAATCTTTGGTCGTCTCCGGGTTCATCAAGCGAAGGTTGGCGTTCATGGTTTTGCTCCTGTCCTCAGACATACCCTAAACTCTTATTGAGACAGCACTATTCCTTATTTCCTCCCCAGCGGCTTACTATTTTTTAGGGCCCAAATCCACGGGCTTTACCCGACGCTCAGGGGGGTCGATTTTTTACACTTTGCCCGCCCATGGTTGACTCCAGCGCTCCATTGAAGGATGCTGTAGATGTAGAGGGTAGGGATTCTCAGGCACAGGTGTGCCTGCAGGGTCCAGGGAGCAGCAGCTGATGGAAGTGCGTGAGCTGATCGAAGAGATCGTTAAAGCACTGGTCGACAACCCCGACCAGGTGCAGTGCGTGGAGATACAAGGGACGCAGTCGTGCGTTCTCGAGTTGCATGTCGCACCGGGAGACGTTGGGAAGGTCATCGGCAAGCGCGGTGTGCATGCGGACGCCATCCGTCGCCTCGTCCATGCCATCGGTGGGAAGCGAAAGCGCCGTTATGTCCTCGAGATTATCGAAGACAACTAGCAGTTGAAGCCGGGAATGCGGACCCCGCGCTCATTCGCGATCCGACCTGCCTTCTCGTACCCTGCGTCAACATGCCTGAACACACCCATCGCGGGGTCGCCCGTGAGGACGCGCTCGAGGCGCGCCGCGGCCTCATCAGAACCATCCGCGACAATGACCTGGCCAGCGTGAAGACTGTACCCCATTCCCACGCCACCGCCGTGGTGAAAGCTGACCCAGGAGGCGCCGTTAACAGCGTTCAAAAGCGCGTTGAGTATCGGCCAATCGCCGACAGCGTCTGAGCCGTCCTTCATTCCTTCCGTCTCCCGATTAGGAGAGGCCACGGACCCGCAGTCCAGGTGGTCACGGCCGATCACGATGGGCGCACTCACGCGGCCGGATCGAACCATCTCGTTGAACGCAAGCCCTGCGCGCGCGCGCTCGCCGTAACCGAGCCAGCAAATGCGACTGGGCAGTCCTTGAAAGTGGACTCGCTCCTTGGCCATCTTCAGCCAGCGGTGAAGCGCCGCATCTTCAGGAAAGAGCTCGGCAATCACTTTGTCCGTCTCGTAGATATCGTTCGGATCCCCGCTGAGCGCGACCCACCGAAATGGACCCTTCCCTTCGCAAAACAACGGACGAATATACGCTGGCACAAAGCCGGGGAAGTCGAATGCACCTTCGGCTCCACCCTCTTCGGCCTCTGCGCGAAGGTTGTTCCCGTAGTCAAAAGTGTGGGCGCCGAGCGCCTGCAGCTTCAACATGGCCCTGACATGATCGGCCATCGTTGCCCGCGATCGGTGAATGTACTCGTCCGGCTGCGAGGCGCGGAGCTCACATGCTTCCCCGAGGGTCAGCCCGCGCGGGACGTACCCACTCAATGGGTCGTGAGCAGAGGTCTGGTCCGTGAGCAGGTCGGGGACCACCCCACGATCGATCATTCTCTCGAGCCCATCGGCAGCGTTGGCCACCACGCCGATGGAGAGCCCTCGTCCTTCGGCCTTGTAGCGAAGTGCTCGGTCGATTCCATCGTCAATCGTGTCCGCAATCTCGTCAAGGTAGCGATGTTCGAGACGCCGCCGAACACGGTCCGGGTCGACATCAAAGCCCAAGAATGTGCCGTTGTTCATGGTCGCTGCAAGCGGCTGTGCTCCGCCCATGCCGCCGAGCCCACCTGTCACCACCAGCCGCCCGGTCAGGTCGTCTGTTCCGAAATGCTGTCGACCCGCTTCCGCGAACGTCTCGTACGTCCCCTGCAGGATGCCCTGTGTGCCGATGTAGATCCACGAACCGGCCGTCATCTGGCCGTACATCATGAGGCCCTTCTGCTCGAGATCTCTGAAGTGATCCCACGTCGCCCAGCGGCCGACCAGGTTCGAGTTGGCGATGAGTACCCTGGGCGCATCACGATGAGTCCGGACAATGCCAACGGGCTTTCCCGACTGGACCAGCAAAGTCTCGTCGTCCGCAAGGTCCGTCAGCGCTCGGCAAATTGCGTCGAAGGCGTCCCAGCTTCGGGCCGCCTTGCCCGTTCCCCCATAGACCACCAAGTCATCGGGGTTCTCAGCGACCTCCGGGTCTAGGTTGTTGCAGAGCATACGCAGGGCCGCTTCTTGCACCCACCCGCGGCAGTTCAGTGTGTTGCCGCGCGGTGCCCGAATCACTCGGCCCATGGTCTACTCCTGTGGCTTCTGGCTACTTTGCCTCTTCGGCGTCTGCCACGTGTAGAACCATCTGGGTCTGCGTTTCTTCCGCATCATCTGCACAATCCTCGAGGCTCTCGAGGTACTTTTGGTAGTCCTCGGCCGAGACCTTGCCAGCCTTGATGTTGCGCTCGACCGTTCGAATGTCCAACAAGCGTTCCTCAGTCATGATTACTCCTAGGCCTCGGCTGCAGCGTCTTCGCTGGCATCGGCAGGTGGCGGAAGAATGTCGTCCTCATCATCAGCAGCGGGCGGCAGCGCGTCATCTGCCTCGGGCGGCAAGAGATCGTCAGCGGCGGGAGGAAGCGCGTCGTCCATTGCCGGAGGAAGCGCGTCTTGGGACGCCGCGTTGAAGCTGTTGAGCACTTCGTTCTCATCGAAATCGCTCATATCGGCCTGCACCACATTCGCAGCAATCTCCCGAAGCGCGGTGACCACTTCTTTGTTGGTGCGGTCATCTTCGATGAGGCTCTGTTCGCCCTTGAGGAGCTGCTTGGTGCGCTCGGCAGCGACCAGAATGAGGGAGAACCTGTTCGGAATGTTCTCGAGACAGTCTTCAACCGTGATGCGGGCCATTGGGCCTCCTTCGGGGTGCTGCCAGCGCAGGCGCGCGGGCGCGGCTCATAATTAACACCGCCGGCTATCGGGTCAGGTCGCGACAGTCAAGCAAGCCGATCGCAACACGGATCGCCGCCGCGACGGGGCTACGCGGCCGAGCGCCGCATTCGCTCCAGCCGCTGGGCACCGGAGTCACGCCAGAAGCCTCGGAGTATTCTGAGGAGTGCATCGACGCTCGGCGTGTCGTCAAGCGCCGCGCAAAAACCGCTCGCCAGGCGCCCTGCCTCCGCGTACCTCGCCGCCTCATCGTCGCTCAGGTCGGACGCGAGTTCCGCTTCCTCAAAGAGCTTCCGCCACAGCGCTGGAGAACGACTGGGGTGATGCAGCCGCGCACAAACGAACTTGTCGACCTCGGCCTGGGCCTCAAGCTCGAGCAGGCTGATCGGCTCGGCACGCCGAGTGCGCTCGATCAGCATCAGGAAATGACTGACTCCCTCCGTCGCCGCGCAGAAGGCAGGGAAAGCCTCGATCGCGGCAGCCGGCAAGTTGCCCGCCGCCTCAAGCGCGCTCAGGTGCCGGTCAGCCACGTAGACTGCGAGGTCCAGACCGTCTGGCTGCTCCCGAAGCAGCACCCACTCATCGGCTGAGCGCAGATCCTCACCCGCCAGTACAGTCAGCTGATTCGCGTCGATCTGAAACGCGGTCACATCCGGCGCATCAATCCGGTAGATGGCCTCAAGATGCCTCTGGATCTGCCTCAACACGGTTAGCCGTCTCCCGGCCGCATCGGCACAACCCCAAGCTCCCCCAACATCTCCTCCGTTACCTTATCGGGGTGAGCCACCCACTGCTGGTAGAGGCTCAAGATGTCCGCATGACTGTGCGCTCTGACCTGGTCTCGAACTCTCTGAAGAACGGCCGAGCATCGCTCAAACTGCTGCGCAAGCTCTTCGTATATGGCCTCGAAGCCCCCCCCCGAACCTGTCCACCGCATGACTGTGGCCAGCTGGTCATAGGCCGAGGACCCCATCGAGAGGTAGTAGTCCAGGCTCACGCTCTTGTGGTGGAGGCTCGCCCTGAAGAACCCCGATGTGTACAGCGCACGGTCCCCCAGCTCTCGCCATGACTGAACCGCAGCGGCACCGCCGCGCTCTCGCGCTTGAATGTGAAGGTCAACGAGCGTCTCCGGGTGATCGACGTCTTGAACGCGGCCCCGCTCGACGAGGAGGTTGGTCAGGTAGTAGACCCCATCCTCGCTTACACACCCCCCTTCAGTGGACACGGCGCAACCAACGGCCTCATGAAAGAAGTCAAAGAGGTTCTCTTCTCGACAAATCGCTGTACTACTCATCGTGTTCTCCTTTTGCGCCGCCCCCCGTGAGGGCGGTCCGCGACCTTCTTCTTCGATCTTCACCATCGGCCCCATTTGGACCGACTTGACTTGACTGTCGTGGCGGGAGCGATACAGCCCCGGCCGATCCCTCCCGAGCGCGCGCGCATCGGGAGTGTTTTTTCCACCGGGGGGTTGGTGGACCGCAAACCATCACCTCCCCGATTGATCCTCCATAAGGAAGTAAAACCATGATCCGTCCACTTTTTGATCGCGTCGTCATCGAGCGCACCGAAGAAGCCACCCAAACTGCCTCTGGGCTGTTCTTGCCTGAGACGGCCAAAGAGAAGCCCGCAGAAGGCGTCGTCGTCGCCGTCGGCAACGGCCGTGTGAACGACAAGGGCGAAGCCACCCCTCTCTCAGTCAAGGTTGGCGACAAGGTCCTCTTCGGCAAGTACGCCGGCACAGAAATCAAGGTGCAGGGCGTCGAGCGCCTGATCCTTCGCGAAGACGACATCCTCGGCATCATCGAGGACTAGTGTCCCCCACAAACCACGCCGGGTGCAAGTCGCAGCCTGGATTTAAAGGAGAATAAGACATGTCAGCAAAAGAGATTCTGTTTGATGTTGATGCACGAAACAAGGTCCTCGACGGTGTCGACACCCTCGCCAACGCGGTGAAGGTGACGCTCGGACCGAAGGGTCGAAATGTCGTGATCGAGAAGTCCTGGGGTGCGCCAGTCGTGACCAAGGACGGCGTGACTGTGGCCAAGGAGATCGAGCTCGAGGACAAGTTCTCGAACATGGGCGCGCAGATGGTGAAGGAGGTCGCATCCAAGACTTCGGACACCGCTGGCGACGGCACCACAACCGCCACCATCCTCGCTCAGAGCATCTACCAAAATGGGCTGAAGCTGGTCGCGGCTGGACACAGTCCGATGGAGCTCAAGCGGGGCATCGACAAGGCTGTCGAGGCCATCGTGACGGAGCTGGGTAACCTCTCCAACCCCATCGCTGATGCGAAGGAGATTGCTCAAGTCGGTACGGTCAGCGCAAACGGTGACGAAGCCATCGGCAGCATGATCGCCGAGGCCATGGATAAGGTCGGCAAGGAGGGCGTCATCAGCGTCGAGGAGAACAAGGGCCTCGAGACCGAGCTCAAGGTCGTCGATGGTATGCAGTTCGATCGCGGCTACCTGAGCCCCTACTTCGTGACGGACTCCGAGCGGATGGAGGTGGTTCTCGAAGACCCCTACATCATCATCCACGAGAAGAAGATCTCCAGCCTGCGTGAGTTCATGAAGCTCCTCGAGAAGCTGGTGAACACTCGCAAGCCCATCCTGGTTATCGCCGAGGATGTCGAGGGTGAGGCTCTGGCCGCACTGGTCGTGAACAAGCTCCGGAACACCCTTCAGTGCGCAGCAGTGAAGGCACCAGGCTTCGGCGACCGCCGCAAGCAAATGCTTGAGGACCTCGCTGTACTCACGGGCGGAAAGCTGATTGCTGAGGAGCTGGGCCTCAAGCTCGAGAGCCTCGGTGTCGAGGACCTGGGAACGGCCAAGCGCGTCGTCATCACCAAGGACAGCACCACCATCATCGATGGCGCGGGTGAGGCCGAGGCAATCGAAGCGCGCATGGCTCAGATCCGAACGCAGATCGAGAACACCACCTCCGACTACGACCGTGAGAAGCTCCAAGAGCGCCTCGCGAAGCTTAGCGGCGGTGTGGCTCTGATTCGCGTCGGTGCCGCGACCGAGATTGAGATGAAGGAGCGGAAGGCTCGCGTCGAGGACGCGCTGCACGCTACTCGTGCTGCGGTGGAGGAGGGCATCCTTCCCGGCGGTGGTGTGGCTCTGATTCGCGCTGCTGGCGCTCTCGATGGCCTGACGGTCTCCGACACCCAGCAGTTCGGTGTGAACATCATCCGAGCCGCGATCGAAGCGCCTCTTCGCCAGATCGTGTCCAACGCCGGCGGGGAGCCCTCCATCGTGCTCGAGAATGTTCGCAACGGCGAGGCGGGGTACGGCTACAACGCCCGTCAGGACACCTACGAGGACCTGATTAGCGCTGGCGTCATCGACCCCACCAAGGTCACCCGCTCAGCACTTCAGAATGCCGCTTCGGTCGCAGGACTTCTCCTCACGACCGAGGCACTGGTTGCAGACCATAGCTCAGATGATGATGCTGATGGACACATGCACTAAGCTCTCCTGAGCCCTGCTGTGAACGACACCCGCCCCTGTGGCGGGTGTCCTGCTTTTGGGGGCGAGTGGCGATGCCTAGAGGAAGACCCGCAGACCGATCCCACCGTCAAAGCCGCCATGCGAGACCGGAATCATGACCCAAACAGGCGCCATCTCAAAGTAGACCTCGAGCGGCAGGTGATCAGGCTCAACCGATACACCGAAGGGAAACCGCAGCCCGACATTTCCTCGTTCCTTTCCCGCCGTCGTGTCCTCCCCGAGCATCCGTACTCGAAGACCGGCCCCCACATAAACGGGGTACCGAAGCCCCATCCTGTCGTCAGCCTCGATCTCCGTCGCCGTGTAGAGGTAGTCCGCACCCACGTGCATGCGCTTCTGGCCAAAGCTCCAACCCACCACGCCTTGAATGGCTTCTCGCTCATTCCAACGAAGCATGGCTGTGGCCGCCACAGGCTCACCCAAGAGAGCACCCACGCCGACCCCGCCAGCCCGCTCTGCAGCGGCAGTCCGAGCGGTCAAGATCAACCCAAGGCTCACAAACAGTGCCCTCATGGCTGCACCCCAACCCACTCCTTCAGGCGCGGGCTCCCGTAGAGCACCACGACCTTACGAAGAACAGGTCGAAGCGTGGTGCTCTGGACGAAACCACTCCAGGTCGGGTCGCCGATGACCACCTCTAGATTGAATCCGTGATGAATGGCCTCCATCAAGTGTCGCTCGAATAGCGCTGCATCGTCAGATAGCGCCGCCGCATGGGCCAGCCGAAAGTGGCCGCCCCAGTGATCCGGTCGGAGGCGAACCACCGCCGTGAAGTCCGTCACCGCCCTGTCGAGATCACCCTGAAGCAGCCGTATCTCGCCGCGATCGTAGAGCGCCTCAGCCTTATCGGGGTCGCGTCTGAGGGCAGCGTCATAGTGCGAGACCGCCACCTCCAGCTCTCCCAGTTGATAGTGCGCGTACCCGGCCTCGTAGGACACGACGGCAAGGCGACCCACAGCACGGTTCAGGCGACCCGCCCGCCGAATCGCCGCCCTGTACTGGCCGGCCCGATTGAGCTCTACCACGGGCGCTGCCAGACGAGCGCCGAGCGTGTCTCGATAGTCGGGAAGATCCGGGGCCGCAGCAGCAGTCGCTGCAGCGAGCATCCATGGGCAGAGAAGACTCACGGGCCGAGTTTAGCCCTCCTTGCGCCTCGCCGCCGTGATCAATCCACCCAAAAGCACGAGCAACCACCCAAAATGTCCCCTGGATGCAGGCGTGCTGCAAGCGCAACCACCGGGAGGGCCGGAGATCATTCCGCTCGAAGATGGCACCTCATAGGCCTCCAGTTCGTCGTCGCTGTCTCCTCCCGAGTCTGGGATCTGAGCCGCGTAGACACAAACGTCATCGATGTTCCACCCGCCCATGGTGAGTCCGCGGTCCGTCTCCACCTCCCATGCCAGAGTGAGCGTTCCCGATCCATCCGCATCGATTGGAACCGTATGGAGCATCCACTGATCATCCCGGTGATGCTCTGTCCCCAAGGCCTCGGTCGTACCATGGTTGGTCCAGACCTCCGCCCCGTTAGCCAAGATTCGCGCCTGATCGTAGACGCCGTCTTCGACGTTCAGCCAGCGACGATACTGGAGCACCAAGCCGGAAGCCGTACCGACGTCAATGGCTGTTGAGGTCAGTCGGTTGTGCTTCTGGTTTTGGTACTCGCCGTTGTACTGCCCACCGCCGAGGTCATTGCCCCAGACACGACTGCCGGAGTAGGCAAAGTCGGGATCACCCCCCATGCCCAGCGGCGTACCCCACATCCAGTCGTCGGCGCCCTCTTCGTCTTGGCCGCTGATGAGGGTGTGGGTGTATCCGCCATTCGACGCCTCAAAGTCTTCGCAGTAGATCTCCTCGAGCTCCCCGACATAGAGCGTGTAGGGGTTGATCTCCCCCCCTCTAGGTGCGCTGGACTGGGCGACACCCTCTGCGGAGAGCGTGAAGTAGTACTTCACCACCGATCCCTCCGCCTGAGGCGGGAGCGTGACCTCGAGTGCATCCATCTCACCGGACATCAGGACCGTCTCCCAGGACCCGCCGTCATCGACGCTGTAGTGGACAACCGCCGTCTCCATGGTGACGTCCACACACTCTGGCGCGAGGTTCTGTCCTGAGATCTTCAGCGTGATGTCCTCCATGGCGGGCGTCGTCACCAGCGGCGTGTGGTCGAGCACAATCAGGGCACCTCCGGCGCCGCCCGGACCGAGCCCATGCTGGCTGAAGGCCTCTATGATGGCGCAGCTATTGGGTGTGCCGTCACTCAAGTCACCGTTGTCATCATCGGCCAGAATGAATGCATCAAAGGACTCTGGAATCGTCGGCCCCGACTTGATGGCCGCAGCCAACAATCGGCTCACGGTGTCATAGGCCTCATCTTCGCCGACCTCTTCTGCAAGAGCGGTGACGAGGTCCCACACCGCACCTCCGAAGATGAGCCCGTCGGTGTGCACTTCGTTGACCCAGTCATCCGGGTACACCCGGTTGGTGTCGAGCTCTCTGATGGCATGCCCGCTGTTGAAAAACCCGGGAGCAATGACTGGATCACCCGTGTTTAGCACAGCGACGGCGTCTCCGATCCCCTCCGATATCGAGCCATCAAAGCTCCCGGAGACCATGCTGTAGTAGTGAAAGCCATGGCCCCACTCGTGGTAGTTGACGTCGGCGATACGACCGGTGTTTGCACACCCTGAGCCCGCCCTCATCAGGTGGATGTCGCCGTCAAAGTAGGCGTTGCAGTTGTCGTCTGTGTTCACGAAGATGTCGAGCTGGAGGTCGATCATCGGCACATCAGGGGCATACTCGAGGGCCCACTGCCGAATCTGCGACTGAAACACATAGGCGCTGAGCTCTGCCTGGTCGGCGACGTCACTCGTGAGGATCTCCGAGCTCGCGAGGGCCTCAAGGTCGAGATCGGGTCCGCCTTCATTGTGGATCCTTGCAAACGCACCGACCAGGTCACCCGATGGCGGCAGGTCTCCGTCGAGACTCCAGCTACCCTCCTCGTCAGTGTAGACCGTCTCCGTATCCCCCTGTACGCGCATCCACGGTACCGGGGACACCATCATCTCGCCATCGACGGTCCGGACGTCATGCTCGGCAGACACGGTACCGCTCAGATACCGAACCGTGTTGTAGGTGTGGAGGAGCTCACCGCTCTTCGCATCGACAAAGCTCACCCAGTCTCCGCGAGGTTGTTCTGTTCGGCTTGT